>CALVRY010000127.1 GCA_944358755.1 uncultured Bacilli bacterium | reverse complement strand
GATAAGAAAACAGAATATGTTCAAGGCGATTTCTTCTCAACTGAAGGTATGGAAGTGTAGGGCGTTGAAAGCATCAATGGTCAAGAAATCAATAGATATGAACTTGGTACTACAGAATATACAATTGATTTAACAAATGGAACAAGACTTGAAGAAGTTGGAACAGTTACAGTTCATGTAAATCCAGTTGATCAAACATACGAAGCTGGCTCATTTGATATTGCCGTTGTTGAAAATAGAGCATGGGGATTTGTAAACTTCATGCAAGATTTAGCAGATAATGGTTATATGGGACTTTATTCTGATGATTCAGGATATGTTTACACTAGTAACTTCGTAACAGATGATTTCTACTTCGATTTAAGAACAGGAATGTATTATAGAAACGAAACTAGTGGCGTTAGACAATATGAAATCGGAGGCGAGGAAGCGTTAGAAGTTAGAGATGCTGGAAATGTCTATAAAAATTACAAAAACCAAACAGATCTCAAAGATTTTATTAAAACTGCAACAAACGCAACTTCATCTTTAGATGAATGGTTACCTGAATATTCTACAGGTATTGAAGTTTATACAAATAGTGGTTATGAGTTCTATGTCTTAAATAGTGATGCTAGTAATTTCTTAGCTTCAATTTACGGATATGATTCATTATCTCTAGATGGAGTTAATATTCTTCCAGTTTCAGCTGAAGTAACATTTATTGATGATGCGAATAGTGTTGCACAAATTATCTTCTTCGTAAGCGTTCAAGGACAACAATTGATGGCTGGAACTGAATTCCTTGGTACTTTAGATCAAGAAACAAGAGCTGAAATTGCTGAAATTGATAGCATCATTACAGCTAAAGATCCAAGTAATTTTACCGCTTATGATTCAGCATATACAAATCCATTGTTCCAAGCTGCAGTAGAGGGAATTGGTGGAGCTCAAACAGTTGCTTACACAACAACAAGTAAGAGTACATATATCGTTACCCCAACTTCAGTTGAAGCAAGATTCTTTGATTTAGAAAGTGGTGCTTATAATGTATTTGGTCATGGTATATTAGACTCTGATTATACTTTTACAGATGATTATGGAGAAGTTCATAACTTAACTTCTGGAGCACTTAGATATGAAATTACTGCTAACCCAACAACAGGTGAAGCAACTGCATTTAATATCGGTGTTGAATCGGATCCAGATATTACATCAACCGATGATTTTGGATATAGATGGACAGATATGCCACTTCTTAGTAAAGATTTCTGGAAATATTATACTTTTGATTCATTAGAATCTTTACCAGTTTACGATGATGATGGCAAAAACATTATTGAATATACAGATACTTATACATTTGGTATTCATGGAAGCGATATTGAATTTACAGAATCATTAAATGCTATCGACTACGCCTTCCAATACAATATTGAACAATCAGGGCTTACCCCATTTAAGGTTGAAGTTTCATTAGTTGCTCATTTTGACCCTGATAATCTTAAGGCACCTAGTGGAGTGAGTGCTGAAATCACATATTGGGCAACTGATAGTCGTGATGGAAGATTGTATTACATATTAAGAGCTGAATCTGATGCTTCAATCGAACAAACATATTGGGATACTAATGTTTTCCCAGTATTAGATAAAGTTGGTGAAACTACTGAACCAGCTGCTTAAAAAACAAATAAAATAATCAAAGAACCGAGCAATCGGTTCTTTGTGCGTCTATAAACATTAAAAACGAAAGGAGAAAATAAGGATGAAAAAAAGAAAAGTTACATTACTTGCCTTTTCATTACTTACATTAACTGCTCTTGGAACAACTAGTTTAACTTCATGTGGTGAAGAACAAACTACACCAACTACGCAAGCTGTTGTTGTTCAAGGTGCCAAAAACGGAAAAATTGGCGACAAAGTTCAACTTAGTGCCATTGTAATTGGTTTTGAAGATACAAGAGTTAGTTGGTCAAGTAATGATGTTTCTGTTGCTTCCGTTGATAACAATGGTCTTGTTACATTTTTAAAAGCAGGTACTGTTCAAATTACTGCAACTAGTGTTGCAGATCCAAATGTTTGCTCTTCACCTGCAAATATGACTATTTATAGAGATGGTGAAAAAAGACTCGAAATTGTTTCTTTACCTACAAAAACAGCATATAAAGTAGGTGAAACTTTCTCATATGAAGGAATGGCCGTTAGTGCATTCACATATTTCAATGGAGTCAAAGATTCATCAACAGGCGAATCGCTTGCTTTAACTGATGTAAACATTTCACTTGCTGAAGGAACAACATTATCAACTAAAGGTAATATGGTTGTTACTGTTTCAAAATCAGGATATGCATCTGCATCATTTGCGATTTCAGTTGATGACCACATTACAGTTAAAAAACTTTATATTTCTAGCCAACCTTCAACATTAACATATGTCTTAAGAGCTCCAGAAAATAATCCAAATGGTGAAAAAACTGCTAAATTTGATTCAGAAGGATTGAAAGTTCAACAACTTACTTATGTTGATGGCGATCTTACTGAAAGAAGAAATTTAGTTAATGGTCAATATAGTTTATCAATTGGTAATGGTTCTATTTTGAGAACTGAAGGTAATAAAACTATTCAAGTTAGCGCTTCAGATTCAACAGTTGAAGGCACAAGTTTCAATATCATGGTCTATACAGAAGATACAAGTGTATATGACATTATCAAAACACTTCAAACAACTAAAAATTTTGAAGCAGAAGTTTTCAATAATGTCGGAACAACAAGCGATACAACTGGTTTCCATTATTTAAGAAGATATACTGAAAATTATTATGATGAAATTGATTACCAAAACGTAAGTAATGGAACTGAAATTGAATATGATACTGAAGCTCCAAAATCCCGTGTTGGCTATATGGCCTATGTTGATGGAAACGAAAAAGGCATCATGGAATATGGCTATGATGAATGGGGTTCAGTTGTTCCAGGTAGAGTTGTAGCAACCGGTTATGATTCTTGGTGGGGCAAAGCTTCTTCAGTTGCAAGATTATTTACATTATTCAACTTAGAAGATATCCCAACTTATACATTAAATGATAGATTCTTAACAATTAGTATTGAACAAGTTGATGGCGATAATGATATGGGAGAACAAACCGCTGCAAAATATCCACTCGTTGCAAGTTTCTTAGATTATTGTGGATGGTCAAGTTCTCTTATTACAATTATGAATCGTTTCACAATCTCATTTAATGAAGAAAATGAACTTACAATGAGAGCTGATTTTGGAAGTTATGGTGAAACTGAACTTGTTATTAGAAATATTGGTACAACTAGCGTACCAGAAGTTGAAGCAGCTCTTGCAAATCCTAGTGCTTTAAAACCAATTAGAACTGTTCTTCCAGAAGTTGAAACAGTTGCTAAAGTATTTAGAGCTAACAACTATACTCGTGTTGCTTATAGTAGTGATATTGGTGTTGATGATAGCCAAGTTTACGCTTACTACAATGAAGACTACGTATACGATGCAGCAACAAATGTTGGTTATGGAAAAGTAGGAGAAACAAAGGTACAAAAATTCACTAAAGGAAAAGGAAATACATTTACAGCAAGTGGTAGTCCAACTGATATTCCTACAGGTGAAACATTTGCTTCTTATGTAAATAGACAAATGCAAAGTGGCCAAATCAAAGGCTATCTTGCAGAAGGTATGAAATCTACCTTCGGAACTAGTGAAACTGATCAAGGTTACTTATATACATTTAGTAAGAATCAACAAATGACAAACGGAACAATGGCAACTTACCAATCATTTGATGATTACGCACTTACTGATTTAATTAATTATCTTGGTACAGGTACAACTGAAGATATGACTCTTTGGATTATGGCAACATACAAAGAGTATGAATCAGATGCTGATTATCTTAGAACAGATAACTTCGACTCAATCGAACTTTGGAATATGGACGCTGTTGCTTTAAGCGGATTCGTTATGGCTTTCGTTGACTTTGGTGAAACAAGCCTCGACTGGGTTGAAAGTGGACTTGATGCAGTTACAAGTGCTTTGGCTGCACAAGCAAACTAATGAAAGGAGAGAAAACTTATGAAGAAAAATAAATTAGGTTTAACCGCATTAGTTTTAGGAGCTGCTGGCTTTTTAGCTTGTATTCCAAGTGGAGAAGTTGGCTATGTTCCAAGTGAATTATTAACACAAAATACTGAATTTTTAGTTTCTCTTCCTGGAACACTTAGATCTTCTGGTGAAAGTGGAATTCAAAGCATTCAAGAAAAATTCTTTGCAAATCTCAACTCTTTAATCGGAAGAGATAACTATACTCTTGTTGATTCATATAATGCAATCAACGTTGTTAAAATTAGAGCAAACGAAGCTTATCAAGATGTTATTTCTTCAATTGATGGCGTTAGACAAGTTTCAGTCAATCAAGTCTATAGATTTGATGAAGTTTCAGCAAAACAAACTGCAGCTCAAAAAGAAGAAGGATATATTCCTTTTGCAAATAATTCAGCTAAAGCAGGAGATACAACAGTTGATGACAACTCAAATACATCAGCTGAATCAATGCATGTAACTGAAATTGAAAATAATGCAGGTGGAGCTGGAAGCTTCGTTGCTATATTAGATACAGGTTATTATCTTGAACATACATATTTTGCAAATTATGAAGCAGGATATGCTCAAGATATGGCTTATGCTAGATTCAACTACACTAAATTAAGAGAAGTTGAAAATAAATTAAATGCTGAACCTATTAAATATTTAACAGATGAACAAGCAAAAGATGTTAATTATCAAGGCGAAGCAGCAGATGGATCGCTTTATTACAACTTAAAGATTCCATTCTATTATGACTATGGTGCAAGTAGCGAAAATAAAAACAATGATTTTGATGTTTTAACTCGTTGGAGTGAACATGGGAACCACGTTGCTTCGATTACAGGTGCAAATGGCACATATGATGGCATTGCTCCAAATGCTCAACTTGCATTAATGAAAGTTTTCTATGAGTCAATTCCACAAGATACAAACACTGTTGGTGGTGTTTACGCAATGGATGATGATATTCTTGAAGCGCTTGAAGATTGTGTCGTTTTAGGAATTGATGCTCTCAACATGTCACTTGGTTCAGATCTTGATGATTTTACAAACAAATCTGCATCAATGGATGTTATCAATAAACTCGAAGCTGATGGCATTAACTGTAACATTGCAGCAGGTAACGCTGGTAAAACAATGTTCAGTTCAATGGGGGTTTATAAAAACTGGTCAACTGAAGCGGTTGATACTGGTATTTTAGGAAGTTACTCTAACTCAACTACAGCAAATATCGTTGCTAGTAGCACAAACCCAACTCAATACTATGAAACAGGTATTAAATTTAAAGTTGGTGGAAAAGAAAGCATTGTTGCTTATGATGACCAAGTTGATTATACAAATGGTGCTGATGGCGTTACTCAAGATCTTGAAAAATTACTTGAAAACGTTCAAACGAATGCTGATGGTACTATAAGCCTTATCACAGCTGGTATTCAAAATGAAACCGGAAACTTCTACGGAACAGCTGCTGATTATAGTGCTGTTCAAACAGCAACTGGCGATAGAAACTATTTTAAAGGTAAAATCGCTGTTGTTGATAGAGGTTCTAATTCATTCGTTGATAAAGCAACAGCTGCTCAAGATGCAGGTTGTGCAGGATTAATCGTTATCAATAACGACCCAACAGCTTATGAATTTACATTTGGTATGAGCTGGGCAAGCGGTGATGCTTCTCAAAATTACTCAATTCCTGAAATTCCAGTTGTCTTCGTTTTATATAGAGATAGAGAAGCAATTTTAGATGCTTTATCTGTTCCTGTCAGAGAAAAAACAGAAGATACAACAACACAAGGTGATATTGTTGCTTACGAGACTCCAGCTGGAGCTGCAACATTAATTGCTGATCAAGAAGAAGTAAACCCAAATGCAAATCAATTAAGTGACTTCTCTAGTGAAGGCGCAACTTCTAGACTTGATCTTATCCCAACAATTTCTGCTCCAGGTACATCAATTAGAGGCGCAGTTTTAGGTGAAGCAAACTCACAAGGTAGAGTTGATGAACTCGATCCAACAGCAGTTGGTTACTTAAATGGAACTTCAATGGCAACTCCAAACTATACTGGTATTGGTGCCTTACTCGTTGGTCAAAAACAAAAAGAAATGTGGGATAAAGAACATCGCTTAATGACAGATGAAGAACGTTTCGCTTATTTAAGAACAACAACAATGAGAACAATGTCTACCGCTGATCAATATCAAAGTGAAAATGACATTGTTACTGGTGTAACTCCAGAAGAAACAGTTACAGATGATGATTACAAAACACCTGTAACAATTTACCATCCAACTTATGCTGAGACGGATGAAAATGGTAACTCAATCCCTGAAGTTGCTCCATATTCTCCACGTAAACAAGGCGCAGGAATTGTTAATGCAAAAGATGCAGTTAATAGTAAAGTTTACCTTGAAGGTTTAATTCCTGATGATAATGGTGAATATGGCGCTACAGTAGAAGACCATAAAGGCAATAAATTTGCTAAGATTGAGTTAAGAAATAACGAAAAAATTAAAAATGGTACAATTAAACTTGGATTTAGAGCTCATAACGAAGGCGATCAAGCTGTAACATATGATGTTAAAGTTCAAGTTATGACGACTCT
>CALVRY010000126.1 GCA_944358755.1 uncultured Bacilli bacterium | reverse complement strand
AAAAAGGTAGCAACTCTCAACTATTTTTTCGTTTTTATCTTCAAATTTCTTTTTGTCTTCTTCGCTAGCATCTTCTTTTAATGAAGTAGATTTAAATTTGAGATAATCTTCAATTTTTTCAAGCTCATTAGCAATACTAGATTTTTCATATTCTAAATAAGCTTTAGCATTTCTTAAATTAACAAGTTCTTTTGAGATAAGATCGTTATAGTGTCTTTTTAAGATATTTTTGTTAATTAAAGTTGCTTCAGTAATTTGTTTACCTACTCTACAAATAGGGTTAAGTGAACTAAGAGGATCTTGGAAAATCATTCCAATTTTATGTCCTCTAATACGGTGAAATTCTTCTTCGGAAATACGAACAAGGTCTTCACCTTCATACATGATTTGTCCACTTTCGATAATAGCGTTATTTGCTAAAATTCCCATGATTGTTTTCGATGTAACTGATTTACCTGAACCAGATTCACCAACAATACAGAGCGTTTCGCCTTTATAAAGGTCAAAAGATACACCTCTAACTGCATAAACCATTCCTGAATCACTTGAGAAATTAACTCTTAAGTTTTTAACTTCAAGTACTTTAGGAGCGTTTGAATAATCGATTGTATTTAATTTATTTGTTTCCATTATTAATCACTCCCTTTCAAAGATGGATTGAATGCATCACGTAATCCATTACCAAATAAGTTGAAACTAATCATAATAAGCGCCATGATGACACTTGGGAAAAGAATCAAATAAGCATAAGTATTTAAATAGGTTTGGTTATCACTTAAGACAACACCAAGAGATTGCATATCTTGGAAACCAAGACCTAAATAAGAAATTGTAGCTTCAGAGAAGATAACGCTTGGAATCATTAAGACTGCACTTGTAATAATTGTACCCATTGCGTTAGGTAAAATATGTTTGAAGATAAGTCTTACGTTAGATGCGCCAAGTGTTCTACTTGCAAGAGTATATTCTCTATCTCTAAATCTATAAAATTGAGTTCTAGTAAGCGAAGCTGTTCCGATCCATCCTGTCAAACACATAGCAATGATGAATGTAAGGAAGTTACTTCCCATATTAAGAATACAAAGTGTCATAATAACAATCCGAGGAATACCACTTAAAAGATCACAGAATCTTTGAAGTGCAATATCGATGTTTCCACCAAAATATCCACAAATTGCACCATATACAAGACCAAATGTGAAACAGATTGCAAAGATTAAAACACCAAGCCCAAGAGATGTAAGTAATCCAGTAAATGTTCTCTTAAGCATGTCATAACCATAGTTATCAGTTCCAGCTAGGAAAGTTGGCATAGATTCATAGCCAAGTAACTTATAACCACTAACTGTACAATAAAGTGTATAACTATAACTTGTTTGACCATTCGATGTAAATGAACGTCTCATAACACCATTTACACTGACGATTGGTAATTTTTCATCACTTATATCCGTAAAATAAGATTGTAAATTGTGTTCAGTTGCAGCGATTGCATCACGAACTGTTGAGCTAGGATTGCCTCCGCCATATTGAATAGTAATATAATACCATTCATCTAAAATTGAATAGGCACCACTACTTGCTCTAGTTAAAATTCCTTCATCTAACCAACCGTTTTCAACGTATTGAACAAGAGTTGTTGTATTAACGGTGTCATCTCTTTCACCATAAGGAACAGCATATGTATCGAAAGTGAAATCACAAACATAACTGATACCATGATATAAACTCTTAACACCGGTTGATTGCCAATAAGCATCACTACTACTTGTTGTTAAAATGAAATCATTTGCATCATTCCAAGAAATCGGACTAACAGCAAGTTCGCCATCATAAAGATTTATATTTTGAATAAATAAGGAAGAGCTTGTATTAATTCTTGGAGCAAGGTCAATACGAATTCTCATTTCACTAATTGTGTGAGTTGTAAGGTCAATAGTTTCATCATTTCTAAGACCACTTAAGATATCTTCAAATCTTAAAGTGTTAAGATTGATTGTATTGCCAACTTCATCTTCAAAAGTACTTTGAACATAATTTGGAGTGTCATCATATGATTTTAATACATGATTTCTTGCATTAGCATCGATGACTGGCTCTTCTTCCTCTTCATCAGGATTTTCTGTATCTGGATTTTCAGGATCAGGATCTTCAGTTGTTGGATCATCTATTGTTGGATCCTCAGTTCCTGTTTCAGCAAGAGTTTCAACAGGATCTGTAGGTTCTGCTGGTTCTCCAGGAGTTTCTGGCACTTCAGCTTCGATTGGATCATAATTATACGAAATAGAAACTTGATAATCACCTGCGTAATAGTTTTCAACTTCATCAGCAAGGAAAGTAATTTCTAAATCGTAATTTTCATTTTCAAGGTTGAAGTTATAAACTGGAGAAACCATATAGATTGCATTACGAGCAATACTTTCTTCATCTTCTGTAACTATTGGATTGTTATTGATAAGGTTTAAATATCCTCCATCTGCAGATGCAGTTGCTGTATTAACATAACCTTCTCTAGCAGGAGAAAGATTTAAAACGCTTCTACGTGGATATTGTGCTTCAAATGGATATCCATAAGTTTGTCCATCTTCACTTTCTGCAAGGGTAGAAGAATCAACAGGAACATCATACATTCTCTTTGTGCCATCCCAGAATCCAGTTCCGGTTGGGAAAAGTTTTGGTTCAAGGAAAGTTTCTTGAGGATGTTGAACATCAATGTCGTAAGGACTAATAAAAGGAATAAGAATACTTCCTAAAAGAAGAACGCCAAGAATAATAGCTCCTGCTACTGAAGATTTATTTTTGCAAAATCTCTTGAAAGCATCTTTTAAGAAAGTAGTTGGTTTAGTTAAAAATTTCGTATCGTGAATACTTTTGTCTTTTTGAGCAAAGTTAAATGAATCTTCGTAAATATGAATACGATGTTCAACTTCACTGCTATCGGTATAGACGTATTCTTTTTTTACATCATTAGCCATTGTTCTTTGCCCCCATTCTAATACGAGGATCGATAAATCCGTAGGAGATATCTAAGAATACACTTGCAGTCAAACTAATAAGTGTAAAAATAGCCATATCTACCATCAAAACGTTGTAATCCTTAGCGTTGATTGAGTTAACGAATAAACTACCAATACCAGGAATGTTATATAAATTTTCAAGAATCATTGAACCGCTTAAAATTCCAATAAATTCAGCAAGAATTGATGGGACAATTGGAACCATAGCGTTTCTTAAAGCGTGACGAGTAATACATTGTGATTTTGTTAAGCCTTTTGTTCTAGCTAAAAGTAAATAATCACTGCTCATAACTTCACAGAGTTCGGCTCTTGTAAATCTACAATAACCACAAATCGAACCAAAACAGAGAGAAACAACAGGAATTACATAACCTAAAGCTTTTGTTGCACCATCACTTGTTGCATCTGGCCATTGGAAAGGTAAAACACGTAAATCATAAGCTAACCATTTAATCAATAAAGAAATAATGATAAAACTCGGAACCGAAATAAATACCATAACAATGGTAGAAATAATGTGATCTGTAGGTTTATTTTTCTTTAAAGCTGCCCAAATTCCTAGAGCAATACCAACTGGTACACTAATTAAAACCGAAATAATATTGATACCCATTGAAACAGGAAGTCTATTTCCAATAATGCTAATTGCGCTAACATTAACTTGAATAGATGTTGATGTTCCCCAATTCCATTGAGTAAAAACATTCGCTAACCAATTTCCGTATTGTTCTATGATTGGTTTTTGATAATAGTAAACTTGCTCAGCACCACCACCAAATAAGTCTGTGCCTTCACTTGTCCAAAGTAATTGTCCATAGCCTTCCATTTCTTGAGTAAAGCTAATAACAAATCCTTGTTCTTCTTGGTCTTGGAAATAACGTAAGCTATCAACCGGGAAACCAACAGGAATTTGGAAAGGAAGGAGTCTCATCAGCATAAAAGTGACACTTAAAATAAGAAATGCCGTAATGAGAGCGAGGACTAATCTTTTAATAACATATTTTCCCATCTTTTTTACCCTCTTATAACGAATATTTTAACAAAATTAATTGTTTATCTAAACAAAGAAATTGACGCTTTCGCGCCAATTTCTGTTTAGTTTGTTTTTTTAGGCCTTAAATAACTTTTACGTTTGCGCTAGTTAAGGTTGTAGAAACTGGAATATTATCAATTTCCATATAGTATGTTGCGTAAATGGACATTGTTAATTCAGTACATTGTGTTAAATCAATTGGATTTCCAGCAATTTGATTAAATGTTGAATTTTGATCTAATACTTTTGGAACATAGATTTGGAATCTAGCACCCTTATTTGCTGTAGCTCCATAATTGAATGCACCATTTGCATCTAAGTCGCCATCTCTAAAGAAGAATAATTCTCCATAGTTAGCATTAAATACTGCTGTGTGAGTTGCTTGATCACCTTTTACTTTATAGCTAAGAGTGACAGTAACATATTCATCTTCTTTCTTTTGAGCATCAGCAAATGCCTTAAATGAAAGTCCACTTGCGTTAACTTCTGCTTGGAATTGATAGATAATTGACCAAGCATCAACTTGTGTATTATCTCCAACTGTTACTTTTCCACTTGTAATACTGCTAGATGGACGAGAAAGTTTAACAGGTTCTTTGTTAACTCCGCCATCATCTTCAATAACAGCACCTTTTGTAGCAGCTGTCCATAATCCATCAAAGCTCCATCTCATACCATCATAGATAATGTAATCTTCTTTCATTGATGAAGTATCAATACCCCAGTTAAGTGTAAATCCAGAAGAGTTATCGCTCTTCAAGACTTCCATAAATCCGAGTGGATCAAGTTGCATACCTGAAACAGATCCAAATGCCATATCGAATGTACCTTTTTCCATGATGTCGTAAACATCTTGGTAGTTAGTTGTACCTGGAATATTTTCAAAAGTAAGTTTGAAGCCTCTCTTTGCAGCATTTGTTGCTGCAAATGCTTTAGCAAAGTATTGAGTTAATTCGATACCATACTCTTGAGGATCAGTTGTGTTCATCCAGTTTATAGTAATCTTTTCACTATCATTGTATCCAGAATAGTTTCCTTTATTGATTTCTTCAGCAATTGCTTGGTCCATAAGTTGAACAGCAAGGTCGAAATCATAACCATTTGTTTCTGGAGAATATTCAGCAATTGCAGCAGCATGTTGAGGAGTATCGTTATAAGATAAACCTTTTTCTGGTTCCCAAAGATATGCTGGAGCAAAATAGCTTTGTGAAGCAACACTACCTCTTGTTTGAGCATATGTTTGTCTATCAATTGCAAAGCTTAATGCATTAACAAAGTTGTCATTGCTCATTAATGGTTTACAAGTATATGGGTTAGCTCCACTTGTAGCTTTAAAGAGTTCATCCCATTCATCTTGAGTTGCTGTATTAAGATTAAGTTTAAATGTTGAATCACCTTGAGTTGTTGTTGTCCTACGATCATTGACATATTGTTTCATATAATCTTTTGGAATAGAAATCGCATCAAGGTTTCCGACATTAATGAATTGGTTAAATGCAAAGTTAGGATCAGTTTGAGCACCAGAGAGATAAAGAATCTTAATACCTTCAATTGAATATCTTGAATTAATTGTTGGATCAGTAGATTTAAACTCTACCCATTCTGGGTTTCTCTTATAAACATTGAAACCTTCTTGACAATCTTCAAGCATATAAGCGCTTAATGAAAGTGTGTTATCAACTGGTGTGTAAGTTTCATTGTGTGAGTTAGCTGTACCATATGCATCTTTCATAGCTGTACGATACATTGTATTTGGATTTGTATCTCCACATTCAGCAGCTAAATCTTTAATAAATTGTAATGGGATTGGTGAAGTTAATGTACTTGAAAGGTTTGACATAGCTGTAAATTGATTTACAGGTGTGTTAAATGTGAAAGTTAACGAACCTTCTTCTTCATTCATTTCAAGACCAACCAATCTTGTGAAGTATTTCTTCATTTCTTCAACATCGCCACCATTATCAGCGTTTTTAGTCATATCAGAGAATGCTCTTGCACCTTTAAGTGTTGCGTTGTTGGAATCGGAAATGTAGTCAGCATTTCTAGCAAGACCAATCTTACCGTTTAAAAGAAGCATGTATGATGTAACATAATCTTCAAGTTTAACACCATGGTTTGATCCGCCTGCTTTATATTTGTCTCTACCAGGTTTTGTTGAAAGAGTGTTATAAACTAAACCATCTTTTTCTGTCTTAACATAAACTTTATACATAGTTGCAAGACCAGTAGCTGGATTAGTATTTAATGGCTCTGGCATAAATTCTGTAGTTCCTGGTCTTTCTTTTGCTAAAACAGGATACCAATCATAACCATCTCTTGTTGCATTAAGTTTTTGGCCATAGTAAGTAGATGAAATATATCCATATAAGTTAGCAGATTCACTTCCAGTATCATCTAAATAGTTAAAGTTTTGTTTATTTTGAACGCCACCATAAGAATGATAATACATTCTATGGTCTGGATTTGATTCAGCTTGTGCAGACATTGGGCTAGTAATTCTTCCTTCTGAAAGAACTCCAAGTCCATAACCTGTGATATATTCATTAGTTGGCTTTTCAATACGGTCGCTATACATAACATAACCACCGTTTTCAAATAATGTTAAACCAGTTAAATGGTTATCAACAGCGTATTTTTCAAGTCTTCCTAAAATATCAAGCTTTTCTTCGTATGTTGAACCAACATAGTTTTGAGCACCAGTTGCATCAGCAATTTCACCTGCACATGTAATTTGAATTGTTTTTGTTCTTTGTTCCTCACTTAAGGATGGACTCATATTGACACATGTGACTTTAATTGTTGCGGTTCCGGCACTTAAACCTGTAACTAAACCATTATCATTAATACTTACTGCGTTGCCCTCTACTGCGTAAGTAAAAATGCCATTAACACCTTCAGTTAATGATGTTGCGACTACGTTAACTGTTTCACCGACAACAATTGTATCGTTACCAGAAAGTGTAACAGAGAAATCTTCAACATATTTTACGACAGGTGGATTTGGATCAACTGGATCAGGTGGAGTTGGGTTATCATTTCCACAACTTACGACGCCTACAAGTCCACCAAGTAATAGTAATGAACTTAAGGCATAAAGACCTCTTCTTTTCTTCATAAATCTTTTCTCCTTTCTTTAGTAACCACTAAGGGCTTTTTGAATAATAAACTATAATGAATTTTTGTCAATCATATTTATATTAATTTTATTAAAATTAATAGACATTGCAAAAGATTAGTGGTTTCAGGTTGAATACTCGTTAAATTTACTCGATAAATTCCATATAAAGTAATTGTAGGGACAAAATAAATTAGAGCTACTAATAAGTAACTAAGATAGACACGTTTATTTTCTCTACGTTTTTCTTCTTTACTCTTAGTGTAATCGTAAGTTCCATAGAACTGACTTCCGCCATCTTTATCTTCTCTACGAAGCCTTCGTACAATTCGAATTCCATTATAAGCGAAGATATCGAAGAATCCTGCATTTGTTGCAATCGACCCAAATGTTGCGATAAGCATACACATAGTCGCATAAAAACAACCATCTAATGCACTCATCAAAGTGAATCCATTAAAACCATATATAGAAAGAAAAATTCCTGTGGCTACGAGCAAAGACACAAGAAATTTAATTACATATTGGTAGAAAAATTTTCTAAAATCAAATTTTTTATGTTCAAATTTCATTTTTTTAGTTAACTTTTGCAGGGTTTTTAATTTTTTTATAGAAATTTCTGGAGAGACAAGTAAAGTCTCTCCAGAATTTAGTTAAATCTATTAAGCGATTTTTTCAAATGTAACAACTACTGTATTTGTGCCATCTTCAAGGACAAATTGATAGTTGCCATATAAGTCTTGAGCGATAGCGTTTCCGTTAACTGTTACACTAGCAACTCTATAACCGTCATCAGGTATTGCATAAATTGTTGCAACTTCACCAGGATTTCCATTGACTTTATCAATGTAAACTTTTCCACCTTCGACTGTTTCAGTAAATGATACTGTTGCACTATCATCACTTGAGATAGATTCGTTAACTCTACCATTATCTTCAACAACAAAAGTTGAATAATTTGTTGTTACTTTGACTGTTGTATCATCAATCTTTGTAACTTCTTGTTCAATTCTTTGTCCACTTTCTGAAATTCCATAAGCTTTTACAGCGGCATTAACTTTCTTATCGAAAGTAATATAAGCAGAATATGTTCCAAGATCTAATTCGCTACCAGTGAAATCTTTAGCACTAATTGTAAATCTTTCAGAAATATTAGCTTTGCTATTACCTTCTTTACTTCTTGTGTAACTATATGTTGCACCTGGAGTTAAGGCATCACTTTCAAGAACTAATCCAGTTCCAAGTTCACTCATATTAATTGCAATATAAGCAGAATTGAATGTTGCATCGCCAATATTGATAAATAATTTATCTTCTGTTAATCCACTTAATGGGATATCAATGATATAACCATCACTAACATTTGTCATTGTAAAGTTAACAGTATCAGCATTAACGTGGACTTTACTTGGATCTTGAATATAAAGTTCTTTAAATTTAAGTCTAAGTGTTTTGTTGCCACTAGCATCAGCAAGAATTGTTTTTGATACAAGAGCTGGAGCTTTTGAATCAATTACAAGGTTGAATTCTTTCTCTTGAACTGAACCATATACAAGGTTATAGGTAAATTTAATTGTGTAGTTGCCATCAGCAATTTTGTTACCTTCTGCTGTATATAATGGAAGTTCGAGATAACCTCTGTGAGCAAGTGAGTAATCAGAGATATAAGCACTACTGACATGTGATTTATATAAGTTCCTTGTGTTATTGATGATATCGGTCATATAAGTTGAGAGAACTGTTCTACCTGTTTCATCAATAATTTCAACTCTTTCTTCTTGAATTGAACGATAGATAAACTCTTGGATGTAAAGAACATCAGTTGTATCACTACCTACATAAAGAGTTGTTTCATCACCTTCTTTTACATAAGTAAGTTCTTGGCCAAATGCTGTTGGGTTTGTAGAGTTAACTTGAACGCCAGCTCTTCTATTGAATGCTTGGTAATCATCATAACTTGCACCAACAATCATAGATGAAGTATTGATATATCTTCTTGAATATGAATTTTCACCCATATAGTTGAGAATATCACTACCATAAATCATTCCATCAGTCTTGCCTTCAGAAATGTTATATCTTTCACCTTTTTCAAATTCAAATGGTTCAGTTGCATCAGCTTTAGCATAATCTCCATAGAATCCCATAAATGGCATTGTAAGTTCGATACCACTATTTGCTGTGCCATTTTCAGTAAGAATTACATATCCTTCAAGGTAGTTGCCGTTTGGATATTGAGCCAAATATTGTTTGCTTGCTTCACTAATATCTTTATCAACACTAATGAAATCAGCACTTGAATTTGGATTAACTGTTAAAGAACCTAATTCAATTGTTTCAAGAACGTGGTCATATGCTGTTTGCATTACTGCGCCTTCATATTTAACGTCGTCTTGAACATAGTTAGCGAGTTGGTTATCGTGGTTATGATACTTATTAGCAAGAGTTGTCATAACTTGGATTTTAACATCGTATGTTACAGCTTGATCACCTTCGTTATGTGCTCTAAAACCAATTTTAACAGTTCCTTTTTTGAT
>CALVRY010000125.1 GCA_944358755.1 uncultured Bacilli bacterium | reverse complement strand
GAAGACAAGGTAACAGGGGTCGTTGTAACTGGACCTTTATCAGTTGATGTTGGAGGAACAATTCAACTTTTAGCTGAAGTTCAAGGAAGCGATGACGACTCAGTCACTTGGTCAGTTGATAAGCAAGACATTGCTTCAATTGATGATAAAGGTGTTTTAACTGGATTAAAAGAAGGCACTGTAAAAGTTACAGCAACGTCAAAAAAAGATCCAAAATTTTCTGGCACATATGATGTTATGGTTAGAGGAATTGAAGCAAGTGGAATTTCAATTAAGATTTTAACAGAAGATGCAGGAATCTATTTAGAAAATGATACTTACTATATTCCAGGTGGTGTTGAATTTAAAATTACTTATGTTTTAAATGATAGTGCAACACGCGTGCCAGATAGTGTTTCTTATACTTTCTCTTATGCATCAGGAGAAACACCAATTTCTCATGATTGCGAGATTAACTATCAAGATGATGGTTCAGCTTTGGTTAAATTTAACAAAGTTTTTGAAGGTGGCGTTATTACTGCATCAGCAAGTTATAAAACCTCAACTTCAGCAGATATGAAGAGCTCAATTAGAGTAAATTCTTATGATGTTAATGCCGAAAACGCTGCAAAACTCGATGGAATTGTCGCAAGTATTCATGCAAAAGAACTTTCTGATTTAACAAAAGGAACACATGTTGTTAAAACTCTAGGTCAAGAAATTACATCTGTTTTTGATGTATATGATGGAGCAACATATAGTGAAGTTACTACTGTAACGAGTGGAAAAGATGGCACAAAAACAAGTGAAACAACACATGCTTATTCAACAATTGATAAAAATGAAAGTGCTATGTATTACTTCACATATAACGAAACTAGTAAAGCAATTGAAGAAATTTATGTAAATGAAATTTATAATCAAAGTAGTGAATCAACTTATGCAAATTATGCTAAACTCCCTCACTTTATGATTGAAGGCGTGCCTCAATATGGCTTCTCAACTTTACTTTCTTCTATTGCTAGTGGAGCTGCATATCAAGGTGAAGCCGCACTTGGTGATTTCTCAGCAAGAGGAAATGCAACTTATAGTTTCACTGATACAAGCGCAACAGTTGTAAGCGAATATGTAAATGAAGTAGATAGCGATGTTAAGATTGAATTTGCTCTTAACTTTACGACTTCATTTGAACTTACTTCATATTCTTATAAAGTAAGCATAAGAGAAGCTTCTGCCGAGGCAATGAGTGTTGTTTACGAAGAAAGTGGATCTGATTTTAGTTATGGTAACAAAACAGTTGATACTGAAAAGAGAATTGATATAAATCAATATTATATTAAAGATTTTAAGATAAGTTACGTTGAAAACTATTCAGAAATTGCTGGAGATGGCTCAGACAATACACGTTACGAATATGATGAATATTTACCAGAAAGTAACGCAGGAAGAGATGTATATAACGTTACTTATAACCACTCACTTCCATTAAAGATTGATGAAGTTTCGCCAGTCACCGGAAGTACCATGATTGATAATGCAACAGTTACTGTTACAAACCCTATTACTGGATCAAGAAACTTTGGCATTTATAGTGATGGTATTGTAGTAATTAATGCTCCTCGTGACAATGAAGGCAATATCTTAGAAACACAAGATACTGTTAGATTTGAAACACGTGGAGGTGGAATTAAAGAAGTTATTATTAACTGGACAGCTCCTTCTCTTGGTGGACTTAAACTTTCATACTTCGATGAATCACAAAACGTTGAAGGAACACACACATTCCCTTCAGTTAGAGAATATCAAAGAACTGGATATTTCTGGCTTAACACTGATACTGATGATACAAGCTATGAATATGCACTCTCTGTTACTAAAGGTGATGCAAGTGGAATCAAGATGGTTGCTCCACTTAACGACAAAGAAGTGCCTAATGGTGCCTACTATCTTGATGCATTAAAAGCAGGTGAATATGAATTCCATTTCTATGTTGTAGGTCATGAAGATATTCATACTCCAACATTTAAATTAACAGTTAAAGAAGCAATTTCTGCTGAAACTTATAAAGAAAACTTAGTTGGTAAGACATTTGAAAGATCAACTGGAACTCAAGAATTTGATCTTAAGTTTACAACTGACACTTATATGGAACTTACAATGCCAACTTTAAGCGATAGAGTAGAAGGCGGAGAATATGTAGAAGAAGGCACAACTACCGTTAGAATTAATTACACAATTAGTGATGGCAGGGTAACTATTACTCCAAATACTGATAAAGCTTCAGTACAAATCTTCGATAGTGAAAATTCATATTATGATTCAGTTTATGCAGAAGATATCGATGTCAGTGAAGATTTCTCTAATGTTGCAATTCAACTTAGAATTAGAAGTGATGCCGTTAACGATCCATATTATTACAGCTATAATCTTTATACATTTGCGTTACCTGTAGATTTATCTGATTTAAGTGGTAAATCGTTTAGTGACGATGAACAGGTATTTGGAATGAATAACTCAAAATTAACTCTCAACTTTGTTGATGGAGCAAGTGGCACAATGACTATGACACAAAATTCAACTGGAACTAAATTCGCAGAATTTACATTTAAATATAGTTATGTTCCTGGAACTGGATTAAATCTTAGTGAAGTAGCTACTGTGTCTTCATCAATTGATGGTTTAGTTTACAAATCATCTTCTATGTATGATGAAAATACGATTGAGATCACTTTTGAAGTTCCAACCGGACTTGGATGGTCATCATCTTCAAAATTTAGAATTGATTTAAGAAACGCAATTTAATCAATATTTAAAGATTAACGAATTAGGCTATGGCGATTTGCTGTAGCCTTTTTTGCAACAAAATTGCATAAAATTTAGAATTTTGTCATTTCAAAAAACACGATAAAATAGGCATAATTCATCAACTTATTAGTTTCAAATTAAGATGAAAGCGTTTTCTATATTTACATCCTTTTTATAAGAATATACTTTGAGCATACCAAGTTCGTACCGAATTGGACGAGTAATTTTAAAGGAGTAAACATGATGAAAAGAAGTTTTTTAAGCGTGCTCGCGCTTAGTTTTCTCGTAGGCGGAGTATTTATGACTTCTGCGTGTGGTAATGATAATCCACCAGCCGATAATCCGGGAGAAAACCCTGGAGAGAATCCTGGAGGAGATGTAACTGCACCAGAAGCTTATAGTGGAGAGGGCGCACCAAGTGCTGCTCTTGGAAAAGATGGTGATACCTATACAGACACTTTAACTGGCGACACTTATACTAAAAAAGGCGGAACCTGGGTAAAGGATGAAAAAACTTCTCAAGCTTTTGAAGGAGTAGGAGCACCAGCTGCAGAATTAGGAAAAGATGGTGATACATATACAAATACAGACACAGGTGACGTTTATACAAAACAAGGTGGTGTCTGGGTATTAACTAAAGAAGGTGACAAAGTTCAAAAACACACAGTAACTTTTGACCTAGCTGGAGGTATGATTGGAAACGATATTACTTATGGACCTGTAGAAGTTGTCCATGGCGAATTATTACCTCAACCACCAGAGCCAACTATCCAAAATGGAACATTTGAAGGATGGTATGATGCAGCCGGAGAAAAATGGAATTTCTTAAAAGATATGGTCTTAACCGATCTTACATTAACTGCACACTATCGTTCTAACGCAGATACAAAACTCGTTTTATTCGTCGATCCAAATAATGGTGAAGAAGAATATTCAGTTGATACATTTGATGGAGATTATGTCTCAACAAAAATTAAAACTCCATCCTATCAAGGTTATGACTTTATGGGTTGGTTCTTTGAAGGAACAGATGAAAGATTCTCTGGCACAATGAGAGCAGATTATAACAATATGACCATTGTTGCTAGATGGGAAAAAGCTCAATTTGCATTTACATATCAAGTAGAGGAAGATAATTCTATTACTATTACCGGTTTAAGAAATATTGAAGCAGTAAATGTTACAATTCCTTCTCAAATCAATGGGAGAATAGTTAAGAGATTATCTCCAAGCGCATTCCAAAGTAGAAGTTATTTACAAACAGTAGTATTACCTACAACACTTGAAGAATTTATTCCAAATTCATTCCTAGGATGTAGAGCTCTTCAATCAATTTCATTCTCAGGAGCTGAAGGAAATTACACAAGTATTGATGGAGTTGTTTATAACAAAGATTTAACTGAAATTTTATTCGTTCCTGCTAAAAATACTGTTGGTTCATTTGATGTACCTACAGGTGTTACTAAAATTGGTTCTTATGCTTTCTATAATCACGGCAGTGAAGGCGTAACTTCCGTTACTTTCCCTGAAACATTACAAGTGATTGGTGATCACGCTTTCTATGGAAACACATTTACATCACTTAGATTCCCTAATTCACTTACAACTATTGAAGATCATGCATTTAGTTGTTTAGTTGAAGGATATATTCAAGATATTCAATGGGGCACAGGGTTAAAAACAATTGGTGATTACGCATTTACTGGTTGTTACTTAAAAGAAACATTCACCGTTCCAGAAGGCGTTGAAACTATTGGAGCATATGCATTTGCAAATAGTACCGCAATTGAAGCACTTGTCCTTCCTGCATCACTTAAAACACTTACTCCTGCAGCATTTAATGGTTGTACTGGAATCTTAACTGTTAGTGTAGCAAGTGGTAACCAAACATATGTATCCGAAAATAACATTGTTTATACAAAAGATTTCAAAACTGCTGTCTTCTGTCCAAGCGGATATCGTGGACAAAAAGTAGACGATAAAGAAGATGTTATCGTTATTAAAGATGGTGTTACAGAAATTGCTCAATGTGCCTTCTATATGGTAGATAACTGTATGGAATTTAGAATTCCTAGTACAGTTATAAAGATTGGCGAAGAAGCATTTGCACATTGTTATGATTTACCAGAAATTGTAATTCCAGATAGCGTTCTTGAAATGGGAGAAAGTGCATTTGCTCAATGTGATAGCTTAGCGAAAGTCACCATTGGTAAAGGTTTAAAGAAGATTCCAGTTTATGCATTCGATTCTGCAAAAGCCTTAAAATCAATTGATATCCCTGCAAATGTTGAGGAAATTGATGAAAATGCTTTCTTTAATTGTGGATTTGAAACTATCAATTTTGCAAAAGATGGTAAACTTAGAAAGATTGGTGCTGGCGCATTCTATTTCTATGGAAGTTATGACGATGAATATGGAATGGCGTTTGGCGACAAATCATCAGCATTAGCTGAAATTAATCTTCCAGATTCTCTTGAAGAAATTGGTGATAGAGCGTTTGGAAATAATACAAACCTTGTAAAAGTTAAGATTGGAAAAGGATTGAAGACATTCAATCCAGAAGCATTCGACAACACAGTTATTAAAGATATTGAAGTCAGTGCTGATAGTCCTTACTTAACAGTTGAAAACGAAATCGTTTATAGCAAAGACAAAACTACAATCTATTATTCAACAGAAGAAGTTAATCCAAATGTTGTAATTCCAGATACAGTTAAAACAGTTGGTGAATATGCATTTGCTTCTCCATCTGTATATGGCTATAACGCATCTGGATCATATGTCAACTTATCCGAAAAATCTGTTACTTCAGTTAAATTTGGAGCAGCAGTTGAGACAATTGGTGAAGGCGCATTCTATTATTCAGATATCTCAGCAGTAGATTTACCATCTAGTGTTAAAACAATTGGAACTGGCGCATTCTATTCACTTGATAACTGTACTTCAATTAAGTTAAATGAAGGCCTTGAAACAATTGGTGAAAGTGCATTTACATTCTGCGATGGAGTAGAAGAACTCGTTATTCCAAATACTGTCGTTGAAATTGGTGAAAGTGCATTCTCAATGTGCAGTGGCATTACAAAACTTACACTTGGAAGTGGCATAAAACGTATTGGAAATCAAGCATTTAGAAGCACAAATATTAAAGGAGTTGTTACTTTACCTGCAGCTCTTGAAGAATTTGGTTCTGAAGTCTTCAATCCAACTAACTACATGGCAGAATCTGAAATTACTGACTTTGTAATTAGCGCAGATAACCCTAACTTCGTTACAGAAAATGGACTCTTGATGGATAAAGAGAAAACAACAGTTTATGCTTATGCTCCAGGACATGCTCAAACTGAACTTGTCCTTCCATCAACTGTTAAAGTAATTAAAACATATGCTTTCCAAAGTGCAGTTAATTTAACAAAACTCACTCTTCCTCAAGGACTTGAAAGAATTGAAGAATACGCATTTGAAGGTATGTCAAACGTTAGTGAATTCTCAATTCCTTCTTCAGTAATCTACATTGGAAAAGCTGCTTTCTCTGGATTTAGAGCAGCATCAACAGTCAAATTAAATTGTACAGAAGCATATGCAATTCAATATTTCGACCAATATTTCGATGATGGATGTTTAGCAGAAATTGTCTATTTAATTGATGGTCAAACTCCTGATGCAGGTGATACACCTGCAGAAGGAGCTTAATCTGGAGGTAATTAAATGAGAAAAAAATATTTACTCGTTTTACCTCTACTTGCCTTACTTGGTGTTTCTTCCTGTGGTGATGATAATCCACCTGATAATCCAGGAGGTGACAATCCAGGTGGCGAAGAACCTGGCTATTCTATAGTTACTTATGACTATAACTATGATGGAGCTAGCGATCAAAAATTCGTCGTTAATGAAGGGCAAAATTTAAACGCTCCAAAAAATCCAAAAAGAGCAGATTATGTATTTGGTGGATGGTTTACTGATGAAGCTTGTACAACTGCCTTTGATGGATTTGGTAAAACTTTAAGTGGAGATGTAACTTTATATGCAAAGTGGGATGCATATTCTTCGCTTACGGATCTTGAAAAAGTTTCATATTTCCTAGATGAAATTGAATCTTATCAAGGCAACGTAAATAATGCTTACTTTAAATCTACGGTAGGGTATGCTCCTCTCTTTATTACAGAAGAAGTTTACTACATGTACTTAGAGTCAGATTATACTCGTTACTCTGATCTAGTCACAATTGAAGATTATGGCTATTTAGATGAAACAAGTAGTGAACTTACGCCAACAGGAATTACCCAATTATTCAAAGATGGCGATACATATTATCAACTTTATAAATCTCTTGAAGATGAAGCGAACAATCAAAAAGCAAGTGCTCCAGCTTCACAAGTTGATGAAAATAAATTTTATGATATTGGTGTTGTTAACTTAGAGTTATCTAGTTTGACTCAATTAGAAGATTTATTAACAAATTCACCAGATAATATCTTAGATGATCCTGAAGTTTATAAACTTGATGGACTTAATATTACTGCATTTGATTCAACTAGAGAAGTTTCATTAAATTTCTCATTTAGTTATAGCACAGTATATAGCGGTCAAGACGGAACATTGCTTCAAGAAGTCTATGATGTAGTCGGTAACATTCAAATATTAAACGGAACAGTTCATCGTTCAACTATCTCAACTGCAACTACAACAGCTGTTGATGGTCAAGCATATTTAATGACAGTTGAAGATAATGTCGTTGAATACAAAACTGGAGATTTTGAAGAATTCACTGGAGAAAGATTTGATCCAGCTGACTTCAAAGAAGCGGAGCAATATTAAAATGAAAAAACTTACAAAATTAGCTCTTATTCCAGTCGCACTTATGTTAGGAGTTGTCTCTTGTGGAGAAGATCAACAAAATCCTAATCCTACTCCAGAAAACCCTAATGAACCTAATAATCCAAATCCTCCAGAAGAACCTAATACTCCTGGAGAACCTGAAAAGCCTGAACTGAAGATTGACTCTTTATCAGATTTAATGAAAAACATCGATTCATTTGATTCTTACACAATCGATGTTACAGGAACAGTTTCAAGCTATTATCAAGGAGAAGTAGAACTTGATAAAAACATCAGTTTTGCAAAAGATTCTTATGTTTATGAAGAATTTATTGGAGAAGACAAACTCTCTAGTGGATTAATTAATAAAGATGGATATGTTGGCGCCTTTAATGCCAATAATGATATCGTTGAACCAATTGGGATTAGATCAAGTGAATATGATGATTATCATGATATGCTTATAAATTTATCTGATATGATTGATACTCCATTCCTTACCTATACAAGAAATACTTATAACTTAGAAGTATCTCAATATGATGATGGAACATATGTAAATCAATATGATTATCTAAATTTTGCAATATTAAGTAACATCATGAATCTTGGATCGTATCAACAAATGGTCACAACTTGTTCTTTGACATTTGAAGAAGAAACAAAAGATTTAATTGTTGAAATGGGTGGCGCGATATCTATTGCAACTGACACAACACCATTTGTTTCTCGATTAGATCTTGAAGCAACAATTGATTTTGATGCAAAAGGAAACGAAGAAATTGAAAATCATTTTAAAGACTATACTTTCGTTGAACCTACAGTAGATGATGAAGTTAAAGGAATGATTGACAAAATCGAATCAGGATATATGTACGAAAACATCAAAATGAGTGCCACAGATGGCTCTTCATTAAATGGAAACATATATTCTACTGAAGATTATATCGTCTTCGATTTCTCTGATAAAATTGCTGATAAAATTCAAGGATATGCTGAAAAGGATGGTGCTTTATATTCTGTTACACCAACCGCAACAGGACCAAATTTCCAAAAATTATTTGGTCAAAGTGAACTCAATCAAGTTAACGAAGAAATGGGAACTGATTATACCGCAATTGAACTTGGCAAAGTTATGTTTGCTCAAAGTTTAGGTATAATGGTACCTGAAGCTACAACTGCATTAGATGCTCCATTCCTATACAAAAATAATGGAAGGGGAACATTTATGGCAGGAGACAGCGCGAATCTATACGGCCTTCGTTACGATTCCGATACCTTCTTCAATGTTGGTATCGTTCAAGGACTTGTTCCTGCTGGATATTATTTAACCTATCGTAATGCAGATAAAACTAGTTTAGGTTTTGGATATTACGCATATGGTAATAATAAAGGTTCAGCAACTGCATATAGTGCAGAATTAATAACAATGTCGTCATTTGGAAGCAGAAACAAAACAATGGATATCTTGCTTTCAAGATTATAAAAATTAAAGTTCCCAAGGGGAGGGAAGAACTATGAAAAAAAGGAAAAATTTAGCTTTGTGTTTACTCCTTGGTAGCCTTGTCTTAACTACTGGGCTTGTGCTCAGTAGTTGCCAAGGCAATAATCCAAACGAGAATCAAAATAATAATCCTGGCGGAAACCCAGGAGAAAATCCTGGAGAAAATCCAGGAACTGACGATCCAGGAAAAAATCCAGAACCTGAAGAAAAGGCTTATAAAGTTTCATTTGCTGCTAATGAAGAAGTAGAAATGAAAACTGATAAGACTGAGTACAAAAAAGGCGAAACAGTTACAATTACTCTTAATGTTAAAAACGTTGATAAAACTGTTGATCTTGTAAAATTATCAAATGAAGGTGAAGTAACAGTAGTTACGGTTGATAAGACATATACGTTTGTAATGCCTGAAAGTGATGTTACTGTTACAGTTACACTTAAAGATAGAGAATATGGTCAAAGAGCTTTAACTGTTAATCAAGTTGAAGGTTTTGCTGTCAAATTCTTTGTTAACGATCAAGAAGTAACTAGTGCCAAAAAATACGACGAAGTTACAGTAAAAGTTGAATCAACAAGTACTACAAAACGCTTTAAATCTTTGACTTCTGCAGCGATTTCACTTAAAGAAGTGGAAAAAGGTAAAAAATATAGTTTTACGATGATTGATGCTGAAGTTGCTCTTGTTTTAGAAGCAGAAAACATTCCTTCTAGAAATTTAAGTGTAAATTCTGGAGATGGTTTTACAGCTCAATTTAAAGTAGGAGATCAAGTTGTAACTAGTGCTCTTGAAGGCACAACAGTTACTTTAGCAATTTCAATTCAACCAGATTATTTCTTTGTCGCAGTTGAATGGAGTGGTGTAGCAAAAGAAAGTGTTACTGAAGTTACTCAAGGCGCAGAATATACTTTTACTGTTGGACTCGAAAATATCTCAGTAAATGTCGATGTTGATCCTGTTCCAACTTACGATATTAAGATTAATGAAGTAGATGGCTTTACAACTTCATTTACAGTTGATGGAAAAGAAATCAGTAAAGCAAAAGAAGGTCAACAAGTTAAATTAACTGTTACTTATGATGCTGAGTTTTATAGATTTAATGGGGTTTCTGCAAAGTTTGGCGACAAAGTAGTAACAATTATTCCTATAAATACTGAATCTAGTGAAGGCAAAAAAGTATTCCAATTTCCAATGCCTGCTGGTCAAGTAAATATCACAATGGATGCTGAAGCAATTCCATCTCATACTTTATCTTTTGCAGGTGAAGGATTTACTGGTGTATTCAAAGTTGATGGAAAAGAAGTAACAAGCGCTTTAGAAGGTCAAACTGTAATTGTCGAAATAAGCTATGATAAAGAAGATTATAGATTTATTGAAGTAACTGCTGATGGCGCAGAGCTTGAGACATTTGTCAGTGGCGAACAATATCATTTCGTTGTCGGACAAGAAGATGTTGTTATTAATGTTGTATTAGAGGAAATTCTTGAATATAGCATTAAAGTTAATGAAGTAATGGGCGCTAGCGTTGAATTTGTCGTTGATGGCCAAGTTAAGACTGACAAGATTAAAGAAGGTAAACTCGTTAATGCGAAAGTTACAATCGCTGATGGATATGAATTCTTCGAGTTCAAACCTGAAAAAGGCATTGAAGATGTCATCGATTGGAAAGTTGGTGCTTCTCAAGCGAACAAAGAATACAATTTCTCGTTTGTAATGCCAAAACATGATGTTAACTTTACTTTAGATGTTGGATTAAGAGAGAAGTTCGAGGTCATTCAAATTGTTGACCTAGTTGGTGGTTATAATTTAGAAGAATTCAGTCTTTCTGAAGGCGATGAAATCACTGAAGGCGAACAAGTCAAATTTACATTCACTTATAATAATCGAAACGAAGAAGTTGTTGACATCAAAGTGATGGTTAACGGTGTTGTTTATGACACAGAATTCATCGATAAAGTTGATTATGATGAACACTATTCAGTTACATTTGAAATGCCAAGCGAAGATATTTCAATTTATTTCTATGCAAATAAAGCACAAGCTACTGAAGGTTTCAAATTATCTTATAATGAAGGTGAAAACTATAAAGTAGTCGAAGTTGAAAATGGTGGTGTTTATAGTAATACTGAAGCATTATCATTTACAATTGTGCCTGAAGTTGGATATAAGATCACTTCATTAACTTATAGCATTGATGGTGCTGTAGTTGCTGAATATAGCACATCTAGTAGTTACTGCGGTGGTGATTTAGATGTATTCTTTAGCTATAGTTCCAGCGGTACTGGCACCACAATTGTTAATAATATCAAAGAAAGTTTAACATTTAATATTGTTTGTGAATATATTGGAACTTATGACATAACATTACTTAATAATCAGAGTGTAACTCTTGATGGTGAAACAAGGTATATTTATCCTGGTGAAAGAATAGAGCTTAATGTAATTGTTGAAGATGGATATAAAGCTAATTATGGCCCAACCATTACCAATAGTTTGACTGGTGAAAATATATCCTCAAATCGGAATTCATATGGCTCTTACTCGAACGGTTATTTGCCTTACTTTAGTTTTACCATGCCAAATGCAAATGTAACTGTTGAATTTGAGTTGGATGTTACATATTCGGTAAAATTTGTTGAAAACGAACATACATATAGTTGCAACCTTGATAACGGACCATATTTTGAAGCAGGTTCTACTGTGAGCGGAACTTATAGGCTAAACGAAGGTTATACTTTAGTTCGTGCAGAAGTAGTAGATCATCCTGATATTGAAGTAGAAATTTATGATTCTGATGTCGTGAGAAATGAATATTCATTTAGATTTGACATGCCAGAGGATAATGTTGAAATTAACTTTGTAACTAAAAAATTAGTAGATATTATTTATGATGATGAACTTATTAACGTTAATTTTGTTGGCGAGACAGAATTAGTCAATAATCAGCTCATTGAAGGCGAAACATATGAGTTCACTTTAACTGCAGCACCTGGTAAGAAGATAATTTCTGATCCTAAATTAACTAGCGAAATTGATGGAGTAATATCAAATATAGAATGGACTCAAAGAGAAGAAAATGGTCAAGTTATTTATTCATTTGTTGCTCCTAGTAATGCTGTTACTATAAGTGTTGAAACCGAAAATATGCCATCTCATATCATTTCATTCGATTTTTCAGATATAGAAGGATATAGTCCATCTTATTATTTAGGCAATCCAACTTTAAGCAATAGTGTTGGCGATAGTGTATATAGTGGAGATGAAGTCTTTGTTGGTGACACTTTAACGATTGAAAAATTCTACCCAGATAGTTATACTGACGAACTCTATTCTTTCGATGGAATATATTTAGCTTACAATGGTGAATCACATAAAATCCATGGCGAATCGTTTGTTGTTCCTGATTATGATTTTTCAGTAGAAATTCGTTTTACTAAACTTCCTACAAATATCTTAACATTTGATGTACCTGAAGGAGTTGAGATTACAGTTTATGCAGCAAAATCCGAACAATCCTACTGGTATAGCAGTTACGAAATTGAAGAACGTGAAGATAATAAATACGAATTTTTGAACGATATGTATCTTCATGTAAAATTTGCTTTATCTAATGGATATGAAGCAAATATGTTAGATTTATCGTCATTAAAAGTTTTACTCGGCAATGAAGAAGTTGATGTGGGTGCTACAACTGAAAAAGTCGATAGTTTCGAATTTACACTTGGCCCACTCTCTAATCAAAATATATCTGTTAGTTTGGGCGCGTTAAGTGAAAAAGAAATGTATACAATTTCTATTGCTGATGATGAATTAAGTCAAAAACTAACAATAAGAGAACAATTTGACGTTTACTCTTCAGAGATTGACTTGAGTGAAAAGCAATTACCTGGCACAACATTATTTGCTTGTTTTGATGATTTAACATATTCAGACTTTAGCGAAAATGACTATTTTGTTCAAGTTTGGACAGCAGATGGTACTCAAATGCTTGAAGAAATTAGAATTTTGGACAAAGGCGGATATTATGATTCTTATTATGCTGCGGAATTTGATGTACCAGAACAAGATTTTATGATAAAACTTGTTAATAAAGCAGCAGCATAAAATAATTTTGCATTCCCTTCAAAAAGAACTCCTTCGGGAGTTCTTTTGGCGTTTTAAGACAAAATTATTCTCATTTATTTTTTTATTAAGTTATGCGATAATATACGAACTATTTTGGTTTTAGCAAAATTTGAGTATTAAGATAGTATTAAGAATTGATAAG
>CALVRY010000124.1 GCA_944358755.1 uncultured Bacilli bacterium | reverse complement strand
GGAGAAATCGTTGACATTATCGGAACAAGCAAAGGCAGAGGTTATGCTGGTGTCATTAAGAGATGGGGCCACGCAATCGGACCTAAAGGTCATGGTTCTGGTTACCACAGACAACAAGGTTCATTCGCTAACAATGGTAGATGTAATAACCGTGTTATCCCAGGTAAGAAAATGTCCGGACACATGGGTAATCAATCAGCAACAGTTTTAAATGAAATTATCGTTAAAGTTGATGCAGAAAAGAATTACATCCTTGTTAGAGGCGGTGTTCCAGGTGCTAAAAAATCAATCGTTAAAATTAGAAGTGCTGTAAAACCTTCACTTCAAAATTACAAAGTTAAACCTGTAATTGATAGAAGCGTGAAAGTTGAAGCTGCTCCAGCAGAAACTTCAGCACAAGAAACTAAATAAGTTGAAGGGAGAAAACTATGGCAGATTTAAAACTTAAAGTCTATTCCCAAGATGGTTCAGAAGTTTCTACAGTAAGCGTTTCAAAAGATGTCTTTGGAATTGAACCCCATAACCAATCAATGTTTGATGCAGTTATGACTTATCAAGCAAATTCAAGACAAGCAACTGCTAAAACAAAGAAGAGATTCGAAGTCTCTGGTGGCGGTAAGAAACCATGGAGACAAAAAGGAACTGGAAGAGCAAGAGCTGGTTCAACAAGATCACCTATCTGGGTTGGTGGTGGAACAGTATTTGGTCCAACAGGTATCCAAAACTTCAAAATTAAACAAAACAAAAAAGAACATAAACTTGCTTTAAAGAGTGCATATAGTCAACTTGCTAAAAAGGATATGGTTGTCCTTGATGAATTAAAAGTAAGTGGTAAGACAAAAGAAATCGTTGCTTTATTAAAAGCATTCAAACTTGAAAATACAAAGACACTTGTAATCTCAAGCGATCCACTCGTTCTTCAAGCTTGTGCAAACGTTGCAAACGTTGGCTTCAGAGTTGAAGGAAATGTTAGCGTTTATGATCTTCTTAACTTCAAGAAAGTAGTTACTACAAAAGAAGTTATTAAAAAGATTGAGGAGGAACTTAAATAATGGCTAGAAAGAAACAAGAAGTTGCAGCAGAAGTTAAAACAAAGAAGGCAACTATCAGTGATTTCGATGTAATTATTGAACCTCTTATCACTGAAAAAAGTATGTCAGCAAGTCAAGAGCATAACAAATTCACATTTGTTGTTAAATCAACTGCTAACAAAACACAAATCAAAAACGCGATTCACAAAATCTACAACGTAAACGTTACAGCAGTTAACTTAGTTAACGTCCCTGCAAAAGTTACAACACGTGGATCAAGATATAAAGGAACTATTAGCGGATTCAAAAAAGCTATTGTCACTGTTAAAGATGGTGAAACAATCAATTTATTCGCTGATTAATGAATAAACTTACTTATAGGAGATTATTATGTCAATTAAGAATTTTAAACCATATACTCCTTCAAGAAGAGCAATGACAACGCTCTCTTATGAGGAAATTACAAAGTCAACTCCTGAAAAAAGTTTACTCGTCACATTAAAGAAAAGTGGTGGTAGAAATCAACAAGGTGTTATCACTACACGTCATATTGGTGGCGGAAACAAAAGAAAATATAGAATTATTGACTTTAAAAGAAATAAGGATGGAGTTGTAGGAAAAGTTGCAGCTATCGAATACGATCCAAATAGAAATGCAAACATCGCATTAATCCACTATCTCGATGGCGAAAAAAGATACATTATTCATCCAAAAGGATTAAAAGTTGGTGATAAAATCGTTTCTGGCGAAAATGTTGATATCGTTACAGGAAACGCATTACCACTTAAGAACATTCCTGAAGGTACATTCATTCATAACGTTGAACTTAAACCTTTAAAAGGTGGTCAACTTTGTAGAAGTGCTGGTTGTTCTGCTCAAATTCTTGGTAAAGATGGAAAATACATTATCTTAAGACTTCAAAGTGGTGAAACACGTAAAGTCCTTGGAGAATGTAAAGCAACAATCGGTGTTGTTGGAAATGAAGACTGGAACCTTGTTAACTTTGGTAAAGCAGGTAAGAACAGATGGTATGGTATTCGTCCAACAGTTAGAGGTAGTGCAATGAACCCACCAGATCACCCTCATGGTGGTGGTGAAGGTAAATGTCCTGTTGGTAGAGATGCACCACGTACCCCTTGGGGAAAGAGAGCTCTTGGTGTTAAGACAAGAAAAGTCAAAAAGGCTTCTTCTAAATTAATCATTAAGAGAAGAAATGATAAATAGAGAAAGGAGTGAGAGACAATGTCACGTAGTTTAAAAAAGGGACCATTCGTAGACGCAAGTTTAATGGAAAAGGTCGAAGCTTTAAATAAAGATAACAAGAAACAAGTCATCAAAACATGGTCTAGAAGAAGTACAATCTTCCCAGAATTCGTTGAACACACTTTCGCTGTTTATAACGGACATACATTCATTACAGTTTATGTAACTGAAGATATGGTCGGACACAAGTTAGGTGAATTTGCCCCAACAAGAACTTATAAAGGCCACTTCGGTAATAATGCTGAAGATAAGGCAGCAGCTATGAAAGCAGCTGGTATTAAGAAATAAGTAGGAGGAAGTTATGGCAGAAACAAAGAAAACTACTAAAAAAGTAGCAGAAACTGAAACTGAAAAAGAAGTTAAACCAGCAGCTAAAAAGACAACTGCAAAGAAAACAACAACTTCAAAAACAACAGCTAAAAAGACAACTAAAAAAGCTGAAACAAAAGAAGAAGTTATTGAAACAGTTGAAAAAGCTCCTAAAACAAAGAAAAAAGAAAAAGCTGAAGTAAAAGCTGCTAAAAAAGAAGCTAAAGCTGAAAAGAAAGCTGAAAAAGCAAAAGCTAAAGAAAAAGTTGTAAAACCAACAGTTACTGAAGCTCATGCTAAAGCATTAAATGTTAAATGTACTCCAAGAAAAGCTAGACTTGTCATTGATCTTGTTAGAGGAAAAGATTGTGATGAAGCTCTTGGAATCCTTAATAACGTCAATCACAAAGCTTGCAAGCCAGTTGCAAAACTTATCTCTTCTGCAATGGCAAATGCAACAAATAACTTCAATATGAATCAAGACAAGTTATATGTTGCTATGATCCAAGCAAGTGATGGATTAAAGATGAGAAGATACTTACCACGTGCTAAAGGTAGCGCAAGTGGCTTAGTAAAGAGATTCTGTAACATCTACGTTACAGTTAAGGAAAGACAATAAGGAGTGAGAATATGGGTCAAAAAGTTAATCCAGTAGGAATGAGAATTGGTCTTAATAAGAACTGGAACTCAAGATGGTTTGCTAACGACAAAGATTATTCTCGTTTCTTAGCTGAAGACATTAAAATTAGAGAATTCCTCGAAGAAAAAATTGGTAAAGAATCACAACTTTCTCACATTGAAATTGAGAGAAAGAAAAACGATAAAGGTTACTTTGTAAGAGTTATCGTTTGTGTTGCAAAACCTGGTACAGTTATTGGTCAAAAAGGTGAAAACATCAATAAACTTACTGATGCACTTGTTAAAATGTTACATTGCACAGTAAAAATCGATGTTGTTGAAGTTAAACAACCATACCTTGATGCACGTATCGTTGCAGATCAAATCTGTTCCCAACTTGAAGCACGTGCTTCCTTCAGAATCGTTCAAAAGAAAGCTATTGCTCAAGTTAGAAAAGCTGGCGCTAAAGGTTGTAAAACTGAAGTCAGCGGTAGACTTGCTGGAGCAGATATTGCTCGTAGCGAAGGCTATAAAGAAGGCACAATGGCAATCAATACTTTAACAAGTGATATCGATTACGCTTGTAGAGAAGCTATGACTACATATGGCAAACTCGGTGTAAAGATTTGGATCTGCCGTGGTGAAAAAGAAATCAACGCTAAAGTTAGTGAAGTTGAGACTACAAACTCTCGTAAGAAAGGAGAATAACTATGTTACAACCAAAAAGAACAAAGTATAGACGTCCACATATCATAAGATATGAAGGATTATCTAAAGGTGGTAATACTGTTGCTTTCGGCGAATTTGGTCTCCAAGCAACTAGCGGAAATTGGGTAAGCGATAGACAAATCGAAGCTTGTAGAGTCGTTTTATCCAGATATACAAAACGTGAAGGTAAAATCTATATTAGAATTTTCCCACACTTAGCAAAAACTAAAAAACCAGCTGAAGTCCGTATGGGTTCAGGTAAAGGTAATCCAGAATACTGGGTAGCAGTCGTTAAAAAGAACAGAGTTATGTTCGAAATTGGTGGAGTAGCTCCTGAAATTGCTAAAGAAGCATTACGTCAAGCAAGCTATAAACTTCCACTTAACACAAAAATTGTTGAAAGAGCAAAGGAGGACAAATAGTTTATGAAAATCAAAGAAGTCAGAGAATTAACTTCCGAAGAATTAAATAATCAAATTTACTCCTTAAAAGAACAATTATTTAATTTAAGAAGAAAAAAGGCTGTCGGCCAACTCGAAAACTTAGCTGAAGTTAAAAGAGTTAGAAAAGACATTGCTCGTGTTTACACTGTATTAAGAGAAAGAGAACTCGGCATGAGTAAGGAAGGTAAGTAATTATGGACCACAGAAAGAGAATTACTGGTGTTGTTATCGGAGACAAAACTCCAAAAACAATCGTCGTTATGGTTGAAGGATATAGAAAACATCCTAAATACAAAAAAAGAGTTCAATTCAGACATAAATATTACGCTCATGATGAATTAAATTCAGCTCATGTAGGTGATACAGTTACTATTGAAGAATCAAGACCACTCAGTGCTTTAAAAAGATTCAGACTTGTCTCAATCGATAAGAAAGCAGTTGAAGATGTCAAGATCGCTGAAAGTGAAGAATTAAAAGAAGTTCTTCACGAAGATAAAGAAGAAAACAAGGAGGCCGAATAGTTATGATACAAACAGAAACAAATCTTGTTGTAGCTGACAATAGCGGTGCTCGTATTGTTAGAGTATTCAGAATCTATGGTGGTAGCCATAGAAAATCCTGTTCAGTTGGTGATATCGTTCAATGTGCAGTAAAAGATGCTATCCCAAATGGTAAAGTTAAAAAGAGTGCCATTGTTAAAGCAGTTATTGTTAGAACAAGTTATCCAATTGAAAGAAAAGATGGTTCAACAATCAGATTTGATGACAATGCTTGCGTTATCATCAACGAAGATAAGTCACCAGTCGGAACCCGTGTATTCGGTCCTGTTGCAAGAGAACTTCGTGAAAAAGGTGAAGCCTTTATGAAAATTGTCTCTCTTGCAAACGAAGTCTTATAAGGAGGTAAGATCACTATGAAACTTAAAAAAGGCGATAAAGTAATTGTTATCTCTGGAAAAGACAAAGGCAAAGTTGGCAACATCCAAAAAGCTTTACCAAAAGAACATAAAGTTGTTGTCGATGGCGTCAACGTTAGAAAAAAACACGTTAAACCAACTCAATCTAATCCAGAAGGTAGCATTCAAGAAATCTTTGCTCCAATCGATGTAAGCAATGTCATGTATTACGATGAAAAGAGCAAAAAAGCATCACGTATCGGCTACAAATTCGACAAAGATGGTAATAAGATTAGAGTCTTAAAAGTTAACGGTAAAGAAGTTAAATAGAGGAGATAGTTATGGCAGAAACAAAGAAAACTACAGCTACAGCAAAAAAGACAACTAAAACTGCTGCAACAAAAGAAGCAAAAGTTGTTAAAGAAGCTGCAACTTCTAAGGGACATAAAGCTCCATCAAAACACACTAGATTACTTGACTTATACAATTCTGAAATTAAAGCAAATTTAATGAAAGAATTTGAATATAAATCAGTAATGGAAGTACCAGCTTTAAATAAGATTGTTGTTAATATTGGTGTTGGTGATGCAACACAAGATAAGAAAAGACTTGAAGAAGCAGTTGAAGAACTCTCTCTTATCACAGGTCAAAAACCAATCATTACTAAAGCTAAAAAATCAATCGCAACCTTTAAATTAAGAGAAGGCGAACCAATCGGATGTAAAGTTACATTAAGAGGAATCAGAATGTATGAATTCTTCGATAAACTTGTCTCAATCGCTCTCCCAAGAGTTAGAGATTTCCGTGGTGTTAGCAAGAACTCATTTGATGGAAGAGGAAATTATACTTTAGGTATTAAAGAACAATTAATTTTCCCAGAAATCAATTATGATAAAGTTCAAAAAGTAAGAGGTATGGACATCATTGTTGTTACAACAGCAAAGAGCGATGAAGAAGCTTACTCCTTACTTAAGGCACTTGGAATGCCATTTAATAAATAAGAGGTAGAAATATGGCAAAAACTAGTTTAAAGGTTAGACAATCAAGACCTCAAAAATTCAAGGTCAGAGAATATACCCGTTGCAAAAGATGTGGAAGACCTCACGCAGTTTATTCTAAATTTGGTCTTTGCAGAATTTGCTTAAGAGAACTCGCTTATAAAGGCGAAATCCCAGGAATGAAGAAGTCTTCATGGTAATTAGGAGGAATAGAGAATGCATCAAGATCCAATAGCAGATATGCTTACTAGAATCAGAAACGCAAACGCATTACACCATGCCACAGTTTCTATCCCTTCTAGTAAATTAAAAGTTAATATTATTAAAATCTTACTTAACGAAGGTTTTATCTCTTCTTATAAAGAAGTTAAAAACAAAGAAGGCCACAAAAGTATTGAAGTTACTTTAAAATATGGTCCAAATGGTGAAAAAGTCATCACTGGACTCAAGAGAATTTCAAAACCAGGTCTTAGAGTTACAGCTGATAGCAAACACATTCCATTTGTTTTAAAAGGACTTGGAAT
>CALVRY010000123.1 GCA_944358755.1 uncultured Bacilli bacterium | reverse complement strand
AAGAGAATTTCAAAACCAGGTCTTAGAGTTACAGCTGATAGCAAACACATTCCATTTGTTTTAAAAGGACTTGGAATTGCTATTATCTCAACAAGTAAAGGTTTATTAACAGATAAAGGTTGTAGACAAAATAACGTCGGTGGCGAAGTTATTTGCTACGTTTGGTAATAGGAGGTAAGGTTATGTCACGTATTGGTAATAAAATTATCACTATTCCAGAAGGTTTAAATGTCACAATTAGTGAAGGACTTGTCGATATCAAAGGTAAATTTGGTGAAGATAAGATCGCATTTAATCCAAAATTTATTTCTGTTGAATTAAAAGATGGAATTTTAACTGTTAAAAGAGCAAACGATGAAAAAGAAGTTAAAGAAATGCATGGTACAACACGTGCTTTAATCAATAACGCTTGCATTGGTTGCCACGAAGGCTTTACAAAAAAACTCGCTATAATCGGTATTGGTTATAGAGCAGAAATGAAAGGTAAAGATCTCGTCTTACACGTTGGTTATTCTCACGCCATTACAATTACTCCACTTGAAGGAGTTACAGTTAAAGTCATTGAATCAAAAGCAAAAGACGTCAATGCTTATGTTGAAGTTAGCGGAAGTGACAAATTCAAAGTTGGTCAAGTCGCTGCTCAAATTAGAGAAACTCGTAAACCTGAACCATATCTTGGTAAAGGTATCAGATATGTTGATGAAGTTGTCTTACGTAAAGAAGGCAAACGTGCAGGTAAGAAATAATAGGAGTTAAGATATGATTAGTAAACTTGATAAAAATGTTGCTAGAAAAAGAAAGCACGTTAGAGTTCGTAACAAAATTAGTGGAACTGGCACAACTCCTAGACTTTGTGTCTTTAGATCAAACAAGAACATCGAAGTTCAAGTAATTGATGATACAAAGGGTGTTACACTTCTTGCTTCATCTTCAGTAGCTTTAAAACTTACAAATGGAAATAACGTTGAAGGCGCAAAAGCAGTTGGCGCTGATATTGCTAAAAAATGTCTTGCTAAAGGCATCGAAAATGTTGTTTTTGATAGAGGCGGCTACATATATCATGGTCGTGTTAAGGCCCTTGCTGAAAGCGCAAGAGAAAACGGCTTAAAGTTCTAAGGAGATAGGTTATGGAAGAAAATAAAGTTGTTGAAAATCCAACAGTAGAAGAAGTTAAAAAAGAAGAAAATAACACTACTTCCCAAGAAAATGCAGCTAATAAAGCTCCTGAAAAGAAGAAGTTTAATAAAGCTAAAAAATTTAACAAAGGTCCTAGAAAGGAAGTTGTTAAAGAATACGAAGAAAGAGTCGTTGCTATTAATAGAGTTACCAAGGTCGTTAAGGGTGGTAAGAGAATGAAATTTTCCGCTCTTGTCGTTGTTGGTAATGGCAAAGGAAAATTTGGCTTTGCAACTGGAAAAAGCGGCGAAGTCCCAGATGCAATCAAAAAAGCTGTTGATAAAGCTAAAAGAAACCTCATTAATGTTGAAATCGTTAATGGTGGCACATTAGCTCATGAAATCATTGGCAAATTTGGTGCAACAAATGTTTTCCTTAAACCAGCTCCAGAAGGTACTGGAATTATTGCTGGAGGTCCAGTTAGAGCTATCTTAGAACTTGCTGGAGTTAAAAACATCTACTCCAAAGTTTATGGAAGTAGAACAAAGATCAATATTATTAGAGCTACCGCCAGTGCATTAATGAATGAAAAAGATTTCAAAAATACAATGGCCTTACGTAAAGGAGGTAACAGTGATGTTAAATAATCTTAAACCTACTGAAGGAAGTAGAAAAGAAAAAACAAGACGTTGCAGAGGCCTCGGTAGTGGTCTTGGAAAAAATGGCGGAAGCGGCAGCAAAGGTCAAAACTCCAGAACTGGTGGAGGCGTAAGACTTGGATTTGAAGGTGGTCAACTTCCACTCTTCAGAGCTATTCCAAAAAAAGGATTTAAAAATCACTCTCGTAAAGAATATGCTGTTGTTAACGTTTCACTCTTTAATAGATTTAACGATGGAGAAGAAGTCGATCTTACAAAACTTATTTCTCTTGGCTTAGTCAATAAAGAATTCGATGGCTTAAAAGTCTTAGGTGAAGGGGAACTTACTAAGAAAGTTACAGTTACAGCTACAAAATTTTCAAAATCTGCTCTTGAAAAGATAGAAAAATGTGGCGCAAAAGCAATTTTTAGTAAATAATATATAGGTTGATATTTATTATTTCTAAGGATTAACATGAAAAAGTTTGTCGAAATTTTCAAAAATAAAGAAGTCGTTAATCGTATATTTTTTACGATAATGATTCTTTTTGTCTTTAGAATCGGTTGTGCAATTCCAACTCCAGGTATTGACGCTAGTGAACTCACTAGCCAATTAACGGCTAATTCTAACAATGTCTTAGCCTTAATGAACTTACTTGGAGGCGGGGCATTACAAAACTTTTCAATCTTCGCCCTTGGTGTTTCACCATATATTACTGCTCAAATCATTATTCAATTATTAAGTATGGATGTTCTTCCAGCCTTAACTGAACTTAATCGACAAGGGCAATATGGGAGAAGAAAAATAGAGATGGCAACTCGTTATCTCACACTGATGCTTGCCGCTGTTCAAGCATATGGTATTATTCAAACAGCACTCAACACTTCCTGGATTACATTCACCATGGAAGAAAACTTCCTAACTTACGCTTATATTGTTACTGTTATGGTAGCAGGAGCGATGTTAGTTATGTGGCTTGGTGACCAAATCACGACTAAAGGCATAGGAAACGGAATTTCCGTCATTATCTTTGCAGGTATTGTTTGTTCTCTCCCAAGCCAAATTGGAACAGCCTTCCAAAGATGGGTTCTTGAATCTTGGAATCATGGTAATATTGAAGCCACAAAAGGCGTCTTCCAATTCATCCTCTATGTGCTCGCATTTATTGCAATTATTGCCTTTGTTGTCTTCATCGAACTTTCTCGTAGAAAGATCCCTGTACAACATGCAACCCGCACTGGAACCAGTGAAAAACTCGCAAAAGCTAGCTTTTTACCAATAAAGGTCAATTCAGCTGGTGTTATTCCTGTCATCTTTGCTAGTTCAATTTTGATGGCACCAAGCGTTATTGCAACCTTTATCTCAAGTGATGCAGCAAATGCTGAGTGGCTCAAAATCTTCCAATACAATCAACTCGTTGATACTGGAGGAGTAATGATGCCTTGGGGATTAATTATTTATATCGTTTTGGTGTTTGCGTTTACTTTCTTTTACGCAAACTTACAAATAAATCCTGCTCAACTTGCGGAAAACTTCCAAAGAAATGGAAGCTATATTCCAGGAATTAGACCAGGTATTGAGACTGAAAAATACGTGAGAAAGGTTTTAAATAGAGTCACTTTAATTGGTGCCTTATCTCTCTCATTTATCTCTGCTCTTCCTGTTGTACTCACTTTATCGGGAGTCTTTGGAAGCGATCAATCTCTAGCCCTTGGCGGAACTGGAATGATTATCGTTGTTGGTGTTGCTCTTGAGCTTAACAACCAAATCAATGGTCTTATCGCCGGAAAGAGCTATGATGAAGTCATTGGAGGAATGTAAACTTTAGATTATGAAGAATATTATTTTAATGGGTCCACCAGGCGCTGGTAAGGGAACTAATGCAAAACGTATCGCGACTTTTTATAAAATTCCACATATTTCAACTGGAGATATGTTCAGAGAAGCTATAAAAAATAAAACTAGTCTTGGAGAACTCGCTTCTTCTTATATGTCTAAGGGTTTACTTGTCCCTGATGAAGTTACTATTGGTCTAGTTAAAGAAAGATTATCAAGAGATGATTGCAAAGATGGTTATCTTCTTGATGGATTCCCACGTACTCTTGTTCAAGCTGAAGCTTTAACAAAATTAAGTGAAGAAATCGGTAGACCAGTTACAAATGTTATAAACATCGTCGTCTCAGAAGATATCCTTGTTGATAGAATCTCAGGAAGACGTGTTTGTAAGGTATGTGGTGCTCCTTATCACGTAAGAAACATGAAACCTAAAGTTGATGGTGTATGTGACTTATGTGGTGGTGAACTTGTCCAAAGAAAAGATGACAACGAGGAGACACTTAAATCTCGTCTTGCTGAATACCACAAGATGACTGAACCACTTATCGAATACTATACAAAATTAGGTGTTGTAAGTGACATTGATGGCACAAAAGATCTCGACGTTCTATTTGATGACATCAAAGCAATCTTAAAGGACTAATAATGAAAATTATCATTAAAAGTGCTCGAGAAATTGCCCTAATTAAAAAAGCAGGAAGCATATTAGCCGATACATTCGACTATTTAAAAGTTCATACTAAAGCTGGAATTTCAACTCATGAGTTAGATAGACTTGCTGAAAGTTTTATTCGCTCTCATGGTGGAATTCCTAGCTGTAAAGGATATGAAGGCTTCCCTGGCGCTATTTGTATTAGCGTCAACGATACCCTTCTTCATGGTATTCCTTCTAAAAAGATTATTTTAAAAGATGGAGATATAGTAAGTTATGATATTTGCGTAACTTATGAAGGGTATATAGCAGATGCTTGCCGTACTTTTCCAGTAGGGGAGGTAAGCGAAAATGCTAAGCGATTAATTGACGTCACAAAATTATGTTTTTTTGAAGGCGTTAAATTAGTCAAGCCGGGTGTGCATCTTGGAGATATTTCTCATAAGATCCATGAAATCGCTACGAGTCATGGTTATACATTAACTGAAGACTATGGTGGTCATGGAGTTGGAAGAGAGATGCATGAAGATCCAATCATTCTTAATAATGGTGAAATTGGCACGGGACCAATTCTAAAAGAAGGAATGGTCGTTGCAATAGAACCAATGGTTAATGAAGGAAAAGTTGAGCTTTATACGCTTGACGATGGTTGGACCGTCAAAACTTTAGATGGAAAATTAAGTTGTCACTATGAAAATACTATAGCGATAACAAAAAATGGCTATGAAATTTTAACTTTAGAAAAAGGGGAACAAAATTAATGGCAAAACAAGATGTTATATCCGTAGAGGCGGTAGTTACAGAAGCTTTACCAAATTGTAATTTTAAGGTAAAACTTGAAAACGACGTAGTAATCCATGCCACTGTTTCTGGTAAAATCCGTATGCATTACATTCGCATTTTACCAGGTGATAAAGTTACCGTTGAACTCTCGCCTTATGATTTAAACAATGGCAGAATTGTATTTAGACACAAATAGTCTAATTTAAGGAGGCATTTATGAAAGTTAGACCATCCGTAAAACCAATTTGTGACAAGTGCAAGGTTATCAAAAGACATGGTAAAGTCATGGTAATTTGTTCAAATCCAAAGCACAAGCAAAGACAAGGATAAGAGAGGAATAGGTAATTTATGGCACGTATTGTTGGTGTTGACATTCCAAATGATAAGGTTGTTGTTGTTAGCTTAACCTACATTTATGGAATTGGCCCTACAACCAGTAAAAAAATCGTAGAGGCTGCAAAAATTGATCCACTTAAAAGAGTTAAAGATTTAAGTGAAGATGAAATTGCTCGTTTAAGAAGTGAACTTGCTCACTATAAAACAGAAGGTGATTTAAGAAGAGAAGTCATGCTTAACATTAAGAGACTTCAAGAAATTGGCTGCTACCGTGGAATTAGACACAGAAGAGGTCTTCCAGTTAGAGGTCAAAGAACAAAAACTAACGCTCGTACACGCAAAGGTCCACGTAAGACAATTGCTAATAAGAAAGAAGCTGTTAAGTAATAGGAGGTAGATAGACATGGCAAAGAAACAAACTACCCGTAAAAAGAAAATTAAAAGATCTTTTACTAAAGGTGTTGCTCATATTCATGCAACTTTCAATAATACAATCGTTACAATTACAGATGAAAATGGTAATGCAATTGCATGGTCCAGTAGCGGTGTATTAGGTTTCAAAGGTGCAAAAAAATCAACTCCATTTGCTGCTCAAAGTGCTGCTGAAGCTGCTGGTAAAGCTGCTTATGATCAAGGCATTAGAACAGTCGATGTTGATGTTAAAGGTCCTGGCGCAGGTAGAGAAAGCGCAATTAGAGCTTTAAGTAATGCTGGACTTCAAATTACATCAATTGTTGATACAACTCCAATTCCACATAATGGTTGCCGTCCACCAAAAAGAACTCACGGTTAATATTTAAAGGAGGATGTTTAAATGGCTGAAAATGAATTAAAGATTGCACACCCTTTTGAAGAATGCAAATATAAACTCGTAGTTAGCGACAATGAAGAAAATTATTGTAAAGCTGTTGCTGAACCACTTGAAAGAGGATTTGGCTTAACACTTGGTAATGCTTTAAGAAGAGTGCTCCTTGCTTCTCTTCCAGGAACAAGTGTCTACGCAATTGAGGTAAGAGGTGCAGTCCACGAATTCACTGCATTAGAAGGCATTGAAGAAGATTTAACACAAATCATCCTCAACCTTAAAGATTTAGTACTTAAAAGTGACACTATTGGCAAAGCTGAATATGAAGTCACAGTTGATAGAGGAGAAGGCGAATTTAAAGCTGGTGATTTAGAACTTCCTACTGGACTTGAAGTTGTAAATCCAGAACTCGTTATCTGTCACGTTGCTCAAGGTGGACACTTAAACATGACTCTCCATATTAGAAATGGTAGAGGTTATGCTACTAGTGAAGAAAACAAATCATTAGGGCTTTTCGCAAATTCTATTGCTACTGATAGTAACTATTCACCAGTTACTAGAGTCAATTATAAAGTCGAACAAACTCGTGTTGGACACGATCCAAGATTTGATAAACTTATTCTTGAAGTTTGGACAAATGGTTCAATTAAACCAATCGATGCAATTGCATTAAGTGCAAAAATGCTCATGTTCCATTTTGAAAACTTCTTACATCTTGATGATGACTTTGAAGATATCACATTAATCAAAGATCCAATCGTTCATCAAGAAGAAACATTTGAAAATTTATCTATTGAAGATTTAGATTTAAGTGTTCGTAGTTATAACTGCTTAAAGAGAGCTGGTATTGCTAATGTTCAAGAATTAACTCAAAAGAGTGAAGCAGAAATGATGAAAGTTAGAAATCTTGGCAAAAAATCCCTTCTCGAAGTTAAAAATAAACTTGCTGAAAAAGGTTTATACTTCAGAGATGGAAAAGATGAATAAGGAGTATAACTATGCAAATCGGAAGAAAAAATGTTCATGGTAAAGGTGGCGTTAGATTTAAAACACCTTATACCTCAAGCAAGAAAAAAGCACAAGTTAGAAATCTTGTTACTGAATTAGTTCTTTTTGAAAAAGTTACTGTTACAAGAAGCATGGTAAAAGATGTCATCAAAACATTTGATCACTTAGTTACACTTGCTAAAAAAGGTGATTTACATTCACGTAGACAAGCAGCTAGCATCTTAAAGAATTATCATGTAGAAGATAAACCAGAAGCATTAACAAAATTATTTGCTGAACTCAGCACAAAATTTGCTAATAGAAATGGTGGTTATCTCAAGGTTTATAAACTTGCTAATAGAAAAGGTGATAACGCTCCAATTAGACTTCTCACCTTCGCTGATTAATTAAGTTAATGAGATGATTAAAAGGGCCTAGAAATGGGTCCTTTTTTATATGGTGGTTTTTTACCGTAAGAGAGTGATTAAAAGATAAATAGAATTTTCCATCTAGTTTTTTCGGTCCTTTACAAAATTTTAGGGTTTTGTAGGGTTTGGCAAAAAAATAATTTGTTGGCAATTTAGGGTCACCGAGTAA
>CALVRY010000122.1 GCA_944358755.1 uncultured Bacilli bacterium | reverse complement strand
ATATTTCCTTAAGGAAGATGATCATTGGGCCTTTGCAACTTATACGGCGGGAGAACAGCTGCGGGCCGCAGGAGCTTATATTTACGAACCTCAGGAAACTCCTCCGCCTCAGATTACCTATTACCTGGCCAATGGAACGAAAAAACTTCCCGCAATTCAGCGTTTCCTTAGCCTTTTGGACGAAAAGCTGGGTACGCTGCCCGGAGAGAAAGTTCAGTCCTTTTTAAGCTGACAAAATAAAAATCGCCGTCCCTTCTGCTGTAAAGGCAAAAGGGAACGGCGGTTTCTTTACTACTGATGCTGCGCAGCCGCCACCGGATCCGAAGGATCCCAGGTTTGAGTGGTAGGTATAATCTGCTCGATGGCGGGCCGCTCATAGGGGCCTGGAATCGGGGAGTTATATACCTCGATGGTGGTGCCGATGGGGCAGTGGTCGTAAATCCACTTGGCATCGGAAGACAGGTAGCGGATACATCCCGCAGAACGAACCACGCCCAGGAAATTGTAAGTCTCCGGATGGAGGGTGTTAACATCGGGCCGGTCGTAGATGATGGAGTGGAGCAGGAAACTTAATCCTGAACCAAGTCGGGTGGCGTACTGGCAGTAAACGCCGCTGTTCATCAGACGCCAGCGGTATTTCTCAGGGGTCTTAAAGGTTCCCACCGGCGTATCGTCTCCGGTAGAGCAGAGGAAGCTCTTTAAGGGGATGATAAATCCGTTTGCTCCGTCCTGAACGTATACGGTGGTGGTGTTCATCTCTTTGTTGATGCGGATCAGGAAAGGCCCGTTGGCGCCGATTAGGGGCTCTAGGTCAGAAACCACCTTTCCGGACTCGTCAAAGTAATACTTGTAACCGTCGATGTACTGCCAGCCGGTGACAGGCACGTTGTTCACCACGTAGTAGCGATCCCTGTTATTCCAGGCCCAGCCGGTATAGGGAGCGCCGGTGCCGCTGCTAAAGTAAGCGGCTCCGTTTTCGTCAAAGAAGATACCGTCGGGAGCGGCGGAATCCACGGGCCTGTCCATGGCGTAAGGCCACGCGCCGGAATTAACGCCCCATAAGGAAACGCGGAAGCTGGAAATATACTTGCCTGCGGCCATGGTGCCGCTGGAATTTCCATTGCCCGCCCAGTCCATGGTTGCGCCGTCGTTTAAAACGCTGGTATAGTAGATGTCAAACATATTGTCCACGAAGCCGGTAAAACGGATCTGGAAGGCCTCCACCTTGGAGCTGTCGGGCCACAGGGTGGTATGGCCGCCGTTCATGGCCCACTGGGTCCAGCCGTTGGGAGCAGAATAAGTGCGGTAGAGCACATTTCCCACGATGTTGTTGAGATAGATGCACATGGAGAGAAAGCCCTGGTCGCCGGTCTGGACAAAATCATCCCCGATCACCGGATTGGTCCACTGCATATCCGGAGTCAGAACCTGGATCTGCAGATAGGGAGTGTTGGCAATGATGGCCGCCTGGCGGGCCGCCTCTTCTGCCGCTGCCGCAGCTTCCGCCGCAGCCTGGGCCGCGTCTTCTTCCGCTACGGAGACGTCCTGGCCGTCATCCGATGTGGTTCCATCGCCCTGGGCCCCTTCTGTGGAGCCATCCTGTCCCTGGCCGCCATCCTGGGCCGGGGACTCCTGGGAAGCAGAAGAATCCTGGCCGCTTGTATCGGTTGAGGGAACCTCCTGCCCTACCTTGGAGAGCAGGTCCGCATCAAATGCCGGGCCGGTAGTAGCGTCGCTTTCCGCCGCCAGAGATACAAAGGAAGAACCCGCTATGATCGAGGCGGCCAGAAGGAGCGCCGCCCCGCGTCGGATACATTTATACATGACAAAAAACCTCCTAAAACTTTTATGTACAACTTAATCGCACTTCTTTAATCTACCATATTCCCAGGAAAAATTCCATATGTGATTTACTTTTTATTGGCATTATTGTAAAATTGTAAATAAAATGACCACAGAATGTAAGAAATAGGTGCCATAATGAATTGGAATCAGGAAAGGGTAAATATTATATATGCTTCCAATGACGGATACGCCTGCCATCTGGCTGCATCCTTAGTCTCCCTGCTGGAAAACAACCGGCAGATTCCGAATCTGGACGTTTACGTGCTTTCCGTCGGCATGAGCAGTCAGTATCAGGAGCGGCTAAAGGAACTGGCGAGGGGATATGGCCGCAGGCTTATGCCGGTGGAGCTGGGAGATTTAAAGGAGCGCTTTGGCTACGAGATTGACACCAGAGGCTTTGATATCAGCGCCATGGGAAGGCTTTTCGCGCCCCAGGTTCTCCCTGAGACGGTGGAGAAGGCCCTGTATCTGGACTGCGATACTATTGTCTGCGGCAGCATCGCCCCTCTTTATGAGACAGAGCTGGGGGAGAACCTGGTGGGCATGGTAATGGAGCCTACGGCCTATCCCCAGATGCGGGCGGCCATCGGCCTGACCCAGGACGACCCTTACTATAATTCCGGCGTGCTCCTGATGGCCCTGGGCCAGTGGAGGGTACAGAACGTGCTGCGGCAGCTTTTGGAGTTCTACGCCGCCAGTGAGGGAAGCCTCTTCGCCTGCGACCAGGACACCTTAAACGGAGCCCTTAGGGGAAGTATTTTAACCCTGCCGCCCAAGTACAATTTTTTTACCAATTACCGGTATTTTCACTATAAGACTCTGGAGAGAATCAGCGCCAGCTACCGGCTGGTGGGAAAGAGGGCCTTTAAGGAAGCCAGGCGCTCCCCGGTGATTCTCCATTATCTGGGGGATGAGAGGCCGTGGATCGCGGGAAACCACAATCATTACCGGCGGCTGTATGAAAACTATCTGGCCATGACCCCCTGGAAGGGAATGCCCAAACAGAAGGGAAAGGTGCTGTACATGCAGGCGTGGTGGATTTTGAACCATTTGACCTGGTTTTTCCCGGCCGTCCGGTTGTGGATCAGCGGACAGTTTGGGATGAAGGTCATCGACAGCCGCAAAAAAACGTAAGGACGAGAGCGAATCTATGGATAAAATCAGCTGCATTGTGCTCAATTACAACGACGCGCCCACGACGCTCCATCTGGTGAGGGAGCTTAAGGAGCTGGATGTGCTGGATTCCATCGTGGTGGTGGACAACTGCTCAACCGATGATTCCTGGGAACAGCTTAAGGAGCTGGAGCGGGAGGACGGAGGGAGG
>CALVRY010000121.1 GCA_944358755.1 uncultured Bacilli bacterium | reverse complement strand
TTGTTAACATTCTGGATATGCTCGGCTATGACGTGGTTTGGGTAAAGCGGCATAATGGCGAAAATAAAAATGACTGGGGCGCAGAAAAACCCAGCGCAGAAAAGGCATAAAGCACTTTTACAAAATCGCTGGGCTTAAAAATTTTCATTTTAGAAGCGTCTGAAATTTTACTTCTTTAACCAACCGTTCTTTAAACGTATTGTAAGCGTCTGGTGCTTCCTGTTTCATCAACTCTACCATTATCTTCATCATTTTTTTAACATTGTCGATATTGGCAAGGTCTTTTTGATACAAAGCAACATCTTTCAATAGCGATTGTTTACGGCTGATTAAATTAGCAAGCAAACCCATATTGTCAAGTTCATACTTAGAACCAACGGTCGCTTTCTTGGTAGCTTGCAAACGAGCCTTGATTGTGTCAATCTGCACATCACAGTCTTCAATGAGCCTGCAAGTTTCAGTGTACGGATTGATTTCTTCGTCCTGCTGTACATTCGCAGACACAGAACCTACGCTATCAGCGAGCAAGAGTTCTTTAACTTTGCTGTCAATCACAGGGTTCTTTCTAAGGCGGTATACAGCCATAGTAGATACTGGCTCTGCTCCTTCCGGCAGCATAGTATTTAATGCAGCAGCGATTTTACCGAAAGATTGTCCTTCTCGGAACATCTGTATAGCGGTATCGGTAAGTCCATATTCTTCGATTTTAGAAGCCAATACACATCACTCCTTTTGAGAAAAAATAGAAAATGAAGGAAAAAGAAAATCTGATTTTGAAAATTGGTTTCTGACTGATTTCTGAATTTGAAAATTGGTTTACAAAATCATACCTACTTTGTATTTTGGTCTCATAAAAGATACCTGCTAACATACCTACACAAACACAAACACAAATAAAAACAAATAAAAAACACAAAGGAGAAATGAAAAATGAACAAAGATTTAAAACAATGGCTGAAAGTGGTCAAAGCAACTAAAGGCGATAATACTTACAAAGCCTACTTACAAGCAATGAAAAACTGGTTTCCTAATTCTGATAATGTAGATTTGAGCCTTGATTACCTTACAAAAAGGTTAGACAGCTTTGATGTAGCACAAAACACGAAAGTTTTACGTTGCAGGGCTTTAAAAGGATTTCTTACTCATTATGGGTACACTCATAGGATAAAAGACCATGAAGCAATCCTTAAACTTATAAATTCCGTACATCAGAAAAAAGTAGTAGCAGAAGTGGTTTCGCATGAGCAATACATTAAAATCCGCAGTATGATTAAAGAAGACTGGTTACGTATCGTTGTAGATTTACTCTACAAAAATGGTTTGCGTATATCCGAAGCAACTCACATTCTGACTGAAAACTTCAATGAAGCTGACAGTACGATTACTCTTTTCGATACGAAAAATGGTAACGATTACAAAATCTACCTTACGAAAGGTTTGACCAAAGACATTGCAACTTTCATCAGAACAAAGAAGAAACAAACCGTATGGCTTTTCGATAACAAAGGCAAAGCACGTGATGTTAAAGCCGTGGGTGTAAAAATTAAAAATTACTGTGACGAAGCAGGTTTTGAAGGTCTGACCGCTCATTCCTTCCGTCATGGTTCAGCAGTATTTATGCTTGAACACGGTATGGATATTTATAAAATTAAGGAGCATTTACATCACAAGTCAATTAAGAGTACCGAAAGGTATTTACACATGACACCTAAACAAATAGAGCAGGTAACAAGTATATTTGAAAACGCATAAGCGTTTTTACGCCCTAAAGCATAGCTTTAGTAGCGAGCAAGCATAGTCGCAAACTTGTTTGCAAGATAATACACATTTAGAGCAGAGATATAACGTCCCTGCTCTTTATTTTTTTATGTGTTAATCAGTTTGACTTGCTTCTGCATTGAGGTATCCATTTTCTTCACACCATTCTACCCAAGTTTTGCCCACTAAACGCTCGAATACTCTAAATTTGTTATTCTCTGCTTGATTTTCCGTTTTAAAACAGTTACTAACGCCTACACGAAGCAAGTCTGGTGTATACCAAGTGGTAAAAGTAGATTGCCCTACTTCGATATGGGCAATATCGCCGTTTTCTTCAACGTACCAATAAATGTGCCAATATTCCTCGTTTACTTTAGGTTTCCACGGTTCTTGGATAGCGATTGTACCAAAACCTAAAAGTTTGTTTAAGTATAAAGTGCTTTTTACCCACTTATTATTACCGAATAAATCTACGTATAACCCAGCGTCTTTACCATAAGTTTTAATTTTATACCGTTCCCCAAAGCAATCTTTTTCATCTGCAAAGCTAAGTTTAAACGGCTCGTTTGGTTCTACATCTAAATGCTCGCAGATTACTTCCCAGATGTTACCATTCATCTATTGTTACCTCTCTTTCCTTTGGCTCGAACAGTTTAAAATTACCGGTTTTATTAAGCCAATCTTCATAACTTATACAAAACACCGTGTTATCGTTAATATTGAAACATTTAACGTAGCTGAACGTATTGCTTATACGGCTATTCTCATTGATAGAGTTAATATGATTGGTAACTGCTGCTTTGTTCATACATACGCTTTGGTTAAGCGGAGCATTGTAAGGGTTGTAAATGACATCTCCGCAATAATTTTTGTAAGCGTCAAAGCAGAAAAATATCCAATCTGTATGCTTGTTTGTTGACCAGCCTACTCGTTGCTTCATTAGAAGTTTGCCACCTTTTCTAAACCAGCAATGTCTTGCGGTCGATAGTTACGTTGCAACTTCCTCATGATTTTTGCAATTAGTTTAGCGTGTTCTTTTTGTTCTTCGGTTTCTCCATTTTCTGGATAAGCGTCAGTTCGTTTACAGGTATCGCTTTCACAGCAGATGTTGCATACACAATCACAACCGCTTGCTTTAAGGTATTCCGGTATCATGCAAGGTTTATTGATTGGCATTTTTAACGAACCAAAACGGAACGTCCAGCGTTTGTTTTTAGCTAACGCCATATACTTTTCAAACGGATAACCAACGCCTTGACTATGCCTTGCCATACCAAGATTAATTTGCGGTCTGATAATATCTTTCATATCGTCTACGGTTAAACCCATTTCTTCGAGCAATGCTTTTGCTTTCTTTTGAATTTTGTTCATGTAGTAACGAACATTATTCTCACCTACATCAAAATACCTTGCTGTTTTTCTGCCGTTATTATCATTGCCTATATAAGCGAACAGATAATCTAATTCTTTCTCGCTTAGCCTGTTTTTTAACTCAACCCAGAAATCTTTAATAGCTTGATTTCGTTCTTTGTCGATTAAAATTTCTTCTGGATTTTGTTTGTATGATAAGTACCTCTCGTCCTGCGCATAATAGATTTTCTCTGCAATCAGCATATTTTTAGTGTCCATGTTTCTTTCGTCTTTATACGCAGGATATTTTACAATGTCTTTATAAGAGGTAGCTTCTGCTAACCAATCTTTGCTTCTGATAAATTTCCCTTCTTCCCTTGTTTTCCGTCTTGTATATCGTTTAAGACTTTGGAGCGGATTGTGCCAAGAGAATACATAAATTCCATTTTCAGCACAAAACCGTCTCTGGCAATAATCTTTGAGCGTTTACCCATGTTAAAAACTTTAGAATTTCTGCAAAGCATACTTTTTGACCAGATTACTTTGCTTGCTCCAAGTTCTTGTTTAAAATACTG
>CALVRY010000120.1 GCA_944358755.1 uncultured Bacilli bacterium | reverse complement strand
AGAACAATTAAATCTGGAAATACATATTGGGTTCGTGTTGAACCAATAACTTGGCTAGTAGATGAAAGAGCAAATATAGCACTATCGAAGAAAATAATTTTTTCCGGAGTACAATTTAAAAATCGTAGAGATTACAAAGATGATTTTGATAGAACTGATATAAAACAATTTATGGATAATTATTTTTCAAAAGAAATAGTTTCTGATAGAGTTTATTCACAAACTACATCGGTAGAGCAAACCCAAAATTTAGAAGGAAAAGAACCGGTAAGAAAACAAAACCCTTCTACATCGGTAGAGCAAACCCAAAATTTAGAATGGAAAGAACCGGTAAGAAAACAAAACCCTTATGGTTTTAATTTTGATGGAGTATTAGAAGAAGATATAATAAGAGGAGCAGTAGAAAGTAATGTTTCAGTATTCTTACATGGTAGACCAAGTGAAGGCAAATCAGCAAGAGTAAAACAATTAGATCCAGATTGTGAAATAATATATATGAGAAATGCAACTCCTGATAGCTTAAATGGAAAGAGTGTTTATAACGCTGCAACAGGAGAAATGATTGATGTACCACCAACATGGTATCAACGCGTATTACAAAAATGTGAAGCTGAACCCGATAAAATTCATATTATATTCTTTGATGAACTTACAAATGCCCTTCCTTCCATACAAGGTATGGCATTTAACATAGTATTAGATGGTGAAGTAAATGGTAAATGGAAGTTACCACCTAATGCAAGAATAGTTGCTGCCGGAAACGATTTAAATGATTCATTAGCTGCAAATCAAATGGCAGAACCATTATTCAACAGATTTGCTCATGTTTATATCCATACAACAGTAGATAATTGGTTAAAATGGGCAACAACACCTAGAGAAAAATACGAAAGATTAGATTATAAAGATGAAGAACCGGAGGCCAAAATTCATCCTTCTGTATATGCTTACATAGCATATAAGTCTTTTAGTGGTCGAGATGTCTTAAGAACTCCATATACTGGAGATAAACCTAATGCAGACCCAAGAAAATGGGAAATGGCTTCTAAATTACTTTATAAAACTAAACAACCAGAAATGTTAAGAGCATTAATAGGAGAAGAGTTGACAAGAGACTTTACAGCATTTGCAAGTAGGCAAGTAATAAGTGTTGAAGATGTAATTAATCATAATTATTCAAATAGAGATTTGGAAATGGATGTATCACAAAAATTTGCAACAGCAGTCGGATTATCATCTGTTGATGATGAGTATTTTGAAGTAGTAAGAGATTTTATGAAGAAAGTAGGTGCTGAGACAAGAGCTGCATTTGAATCTATGTGGACACATGGAGATGAGAGAAGATTAGAACGCCTTGCAGAAGTACAAATGGCTGATAGCTTATCACAAGGAGGAATAAGAAGATGAATAAAGAAAGATTAAATTTATTAGAAAATTATATTAAATCTGGAGTATCTCCATTATTAGTTCAAAACATACCTTCTAATTCTTTTAATAATTCAGTTATTATAAAATCAAATATTGATAGATCTGAATTAAATGGGCATTATGAAAGCACAGAATTTTGTCCTCCACTTTGGTATAAAGAATTATTAGATAAAAGTAAAACAAACACGTCAGTTTTAATAATTGAAAATATAAATGAAACCCCATTAGAAGAACAAACTAAATTTATTGAGATACTTAAATATAAAAAAGTTAGTACATTTGAATTACCTAAAAATTGTTTGGTTATTGTTACTTGTTCTGATTTAACTGCTAATAAAATAAATGAAGAAGTATATTCATTATTAGCACAAATTTAAGGATGGTTTATGAATATAGACTCTATTAAAAGAAGATTATTAGTTAAGTATCCTTTCTTTGGAAGTGTGGTTGCTAATTCTAACTTTATTGCTGAACCAGCAATAGAAACAGCAGGAACAGATGGCACAACCATTTATTATAATCCAAACTTTATTGAATCAATTACAAATGAGGAGCAGACATTTGTTTTTGCTCATGAAATATGTCATATAGCATTCAATCATATTTTTAGAAGTGAAGGTAAAGATAAAGAATTATGGAATATAGCAACAGATTCTATTATAAATGCTTTTCTAAAACAAGATGGATTACCTATGGTTGAAGGCGGTGTTGATATACCTGATGCAATAAATTACGATGCAGAAGAAATGTACAAAAAGCTTTTAGAGGAAAAGAAACAACAAAAACAACAAGACGTTGGACATGACACTCATTCTATGTGGGATAATGCAATAAAAAAGAAACGGCAAGAACAACAATCACAATCACAACAACTTGATGAAAAGCAAAATGAAGAGCAAGAAAAGAAAAGAAATGAAGAAATAAAAAAGTTAACAGAATTAGGAGAAAAAGAAGCATTTAAACAAAATAAAATTGCGAGAAAAAAACAACTAGAAGAATTAAGAGAGGCACTAGCTAGCAAGTCACATGGTCATGGAAGTATTACAAACAGTGAAAGGAGAAATATAACTGACATTGGGATGTCTGAACCACTTATTGACTGGAGAAGATTATTAAAAGAAGCTGTAAAATATGATGTTGATTGGTCATATCGAAATGCCGGGATAGAAGATGGTGTAGTAACAGCATATTTAGAAGAAATGCCCAGACCAGAGACAGAAATTGTTTTGGATACAAGTGGTTCTATAAATGAAACGCTACTTAGAAACTTTTTAAG
>CALVRY010000119.1 GCA_944358755.1 uncultured Bacilli bacterium | reverse complement strand
TGATTATTTCGGATAATTTGACCACCTGTCTCGGCCTTTTTGACCACCCTCATTTTCGGTAGTCTCTACCGCTAAAAATAATATAAAGACAACCTAATTATTTTTCAACAAGATTAGTTGCTTTTCTCATCGAATCGCCTTTCAAATGAATAAAAGTGCTGTTGTTAATAATTCGATCCATTATTGCATCTGCAAAGGTTTCATCGGAAAAAAGTTGATACCAATCTTTTGAAGCTAACTGAGACAAAAAAATAGTTGATCTGCTTTCGTTTCGATCTTCAATGAATTCCATTAAATCTTTTGTTTGTTCGAAAGTATATCGCGACATTCCAAAATCGTCTAGAATCAGTAAGTCAATTCTTTTTAAACTTCTCATTAATTTTTCGTAATCACCAGTCTTTTTGCCAACAGATAAGTTAGTAAGCAATCTTTCCGTTCTTAAATAAAGGACGCTTTTTAATTGTCTGCAAGCCTGTGTTCCGAAAGCACTTGCTAAGTATGTTTTCCCCGTTCCTGTAGCGCCTTCAATAACTATATTTTTGCCAAGATTTAAATAAGAACCAGTCATTAAATTTGCGATTTGTTGCCTCGAAAGTCCTCTAGAATCAGCGAAATCGATAGTTGATAAATCACAATCATATTTCATTTTTGAATTCTTGATTAATGATTTTATTCTCTTGGTTTTTCGACTTGTTAACTCATAATCAAATAAATTAGAAAGCCTCTCGATAAAAGGAATTGATTCGATATTATCAATGGTTTTTTGACTTTCTAAAGCCTCAGGCAAAGATGCTAATTTTAATTTTTTGCATTGGTCTTTTACAATTTCATACGACATTATTCTTCCTCCTCATAAAATATTCTCTTCCACGTACATTTGTATTTGTAACAGACATAGCCGTATCGGTGATTGTTTTGTTCTTCTTAACTGATTCAAAAACAGTCTTGAACAAATTGTAGGAATAATCTCTAATTTGCAAGCAATAATCGACTGTTTTCTTAAATGAGTCTTTATCTTGACCGCAAAAATTAATTAATCCTCTTAATGATCTAAAAGCTTGTTCTTTAATTTTGTATCTATCAAAAATTCGGTCAAAATATATTTTAGTATTGTTATCAATCTTTTTGGCCCATTGCATAAAATATTCTTTAGAAAAACCTTGTAAAACTTTGATATGTTTTTCAGGCATATGTTCTTTGTAGGTAGAATATTTTTTATCAGAAGTATCTAATAAAAAATGGGTAGCAATTTTTTCTTCATCACAAAAAATATCGATAGAATAGCGAGAAATTTGAAGTTCAACTTGTCTTCTTGCGTAAGTATAAGGGACTGAATAATACTTTTTGTTGTATTGAACATGATAATCTATTCCCACAGTTGCGACTTTATATTTTATAATTTGGTAAGGCGTTTTTGGTAATGGACTTAACTCAGGCTTGTCTACTTTCTCAAAAACGCTTTTTCTTGTTCCTTCTTTCTTTTGAAACTCTTTATTATTGAATTTTTCTAATTGTGTTGCCACAAAGTTTTCTAATTCCGTAAAAGAATCGAAAATCTTGTTGTATGATTGACCGATTACGTATCTTTCAGCAACATTTAAAACAGTATTTTCGACTACTGGCTTATCTCTAGGTGACCTAATTCTGGCAGGAATCACTGCAAAATCGTAGTATTTTGCTAAATTTTTAAAACTTCTATTCAATTCTGAATGGTATTTTGAAGCTTTGATTACAGCTGATTTATCATTGTCAGGAACTGCAATTTTTGGGACGCCACCAAAGTATTCTAAGGCGCTAATTACCCCAATATTAAAACTTTCACTCTTTGTATCTCTAAATGGTTTCATAAAAGCGTATCCGCTAACTCCGATTGTCGAAACAAAAATAATTGCTTTCTTAACTTCACCGTTTTCACGAAACTCAACTTTATCTCCGGACCAATCAATTTCCATTTTTTCTCCGGGTTTTCTTTCGAAGTGCAATGTTAAATTTCTTTCATTTATTGTTTTTCTAACACGTTCACAAAATTGCGTATATCCGATTCCATTAGGATAATTTGCTTTATACTCCTCATGAAGCATTTTAAGTGTTACGTGTTTTTTTCTTAGTTTTTCAATTATCTCATCAATATTTGGTTCAGGAACACCAGAATATGGATTTGAATTTGGATAAAAAAGAGTGCGTAACTGCTCATTGTTCATAGCAACTAAATCACGAAATTCCATCCCAATACTGGATGCACGATCGATGATGCTTTTTACTGTGTTTTTTGAGCAACCGCACATTAACGCTATTTTTCTATAGCTTAAATTACTGTTTTTTTCATAAATTTCTAAAATTTCTTTAATGACTCTCATATCAACTTTTTTCGCCATATTTTTAACCTCCAAAAAATTAATTTAGAGATTAAAAACCCTTTGTCAATATGAGGGTGGTCAAATACGCCGATACGACTGGTCAAATACGCCGAGATGAGTGGTCAGATTCGCCGAAATCTTCAT
>CALVRY010000118.1 GCA_944358755.1 uncultured Bacilli bacterium | reverse complement strand
AGATATAATCAACGGCATAGCCTTTTTCAATAATTTAATCGAGTAAATCGAAATATTCTTCAGTGTAATTGTTGTAGGTATAGGTATATTCACTTGAAGTAGAAACATAAGGAAAAATGGCTTCATCATCAGGAAATTCTGTGCTTTGGTTAATATCTTCCCGACTTTCACTATCGGTTTTAATGGTATAAGCTGGGACATTAATTGGTAAAGATGAAGCAGTTTCATAACTTACCATATCTGAATAAACAGTAAATCCATTTGTTAAAGCTAAAATAAAGCCAAGTGCCACAAGTCCAAAACAATTTGCTACCGCTGAAATTATTGATTTAGCTTTTTTAGATAATAAATTTTTAATGGCGAGTGACCAAACAATTTTATCCGAAACAAGCTTTCTTCTTTTAAAAACAACACGCAATTGGTTTTTATTATCTTCTTTTTCTACTTCTTCTTTAAGAATTTTATGATCTGTTATTTCTCCATCATTTAAATAATAAATTTCATCGCTATATTTATAAGCAAGATCTTTATTATGGGTAACCATAATTACTAAATGGTCTTCACTAAGTTTTTTTAAAATTTCAGCAATTTCTAGACTTGTTTTGCTATCAAGAGCACCGGTAGGTTCATCAGCAAGAATTATTTTAGGACTATTAATCAATGCACGGCAAATAGAAATTCTTTGCATTTGTCCACCACTTAAATCCGAACTTTTTTTATCTTTTACATCAAATAATCCAACTTTTTTTAATATTTCATCGACTCTTTCTTCAACTTTTGCCTTATCGCTTTCACCACCCAAATAAATTGGTAAAGCGATATTTTCAAAACAAGTCAAATTATGAATTAAATGATATGATTGAAAAACAAAACCAATATATTTATTTCTAAATAAATCAATTTCATCTTGTTTTAAAGAAGATAAATTAGTTTCATTAAATATTATTTTCCCATCAGTTGGTGTATCAAGTAAGCCAATTAAGTTTAAAAGTGTCGATTTACCACATCCAGATGGACCAAGAATTGAATAAAAACCTTTATCTTTGAATTTTAAATCAACTTTCTTTAGAGCGTGGGTTACATAATTCCCGGTTTTATAATCTTTTTTTAAATCAACAATTTCTAACATAACTAGATAGAATTTTATCATAAATAAGATTAAATTAAGATTTATTTCTTATATAGGTAGGAAAATTTGTTTCAAAAATTGGGATAAAATTTGACCTCAAGGAACGATAAATAAATAAAATTAATTTTTTTCAAAAAAATTAAATTTTTTTAAAAAATTTTTTTCTCAAAAAAATACGATAAATATCGTGTTTTTTCAATTTGTGTAAAAATATTTTTAATTTTTTTAAAAATTTTTTTAACTTTTTTTGATTTCATCTCCTTCGTATTAAGTGAAGGGGTTTAAATTACTTCCTGAAAGGAGGTGGTGTTATTGGTTTAAATTAAACTAGACACCTATTTAGGAGGCTTGGCCCTATTCACACTTCTTTAAGTAATAATTTGATAGCATTACTACTCTAAAAGAAGATAAGGATTTTATCCTCACCAAGCAGAGAAAAATGATTTGACGCTATCAATGTAGGTTGACCGGCAGCCGAATATACGCTCGCTTGAGAACGCTATCCACCCTGATGAGGTGGGTTCAATGAGACGAGAAGCTCCAAAAGAGCACTAGATTCAAACGAATCATAGATGGATAATCCTTTGTGTCCTCAGTACCCCAAGTACTTCACACCAATGTTGAATCATTTTTCTCAGTAACAAAACAGTTTAAAAATTAAGAAAATTTATTTCTTAATTCTTCTTATACTTAATTTCTCATAAAGATTTTAAAAAAGGAGGTGATGTATATTGACCTAGTAAAGTTCGAAAAATGAAGAAAGTTGCATTCTTTATTTTCTTTAAAAGAGATATTCGATAGCATATTTCGTTAATTAAACAAGAAATAAAGAATTCTAGTCAAAGAGAAAAATGATTCAAAGCTATCAATGTAGGTTGACCGGCAGCCAAATATACGCCTGTTAAGAACGTTATCTATTCACTTTCATGAGATTAGTTCATTGACACAGGAAGCCTCAAAAAGGCACTAGATTCAGATGAATCATAGATGGAATTAATTTTATTGGTGAAATACAAGTATTTCACACCAATCTTGAATCATTTTTCTCAGCAACAAATCATATTTAACTTAAAAAGCAAAACTTTATAAAGTAATAAAAGATAGCATTATTGCTTATAAAGAAAAATTCATTTTAAAAGAGAAAAATGATTTATTGCTATCAATGTAGGTTGACCGGCAGCCGAATATACGCTCGCTTGAGAACGCTATCCACCCTGATGAGGTGGGTCCGATGAGACGAGAAGCTCCAATAGAGCACTAGATTTTAAAAAATCTTAGAAGGAAAGAGAACTAGAATCGCTGGAATCATAGAAGAAAGAGAAGCGAACTTGCGAAGTACAAGTACTTCACCCCAATTTTAAATCATTTTTCTCTGCAACAACTCAGAAAATAAAAAAGTTTAGCGATTAAACAAAACTATGCATTTTGTTCAACTTGGTTCTTTTTAACTAATCTATTAACTAATTCGTTAG
>CALVRY010000117.1 GCA_944358755.1 uncultured Bacilli bacterium | reverse complement strand
TTTTAATCAATTACCAAGATATTTGGTTTTACAACTGGGTTACGATTGCTTCCTCTTAATAGATATTTTGCAATAATTCCAGTAATTTGTTCTTCAATCTTTTTAGTATCAAAATCTTTTGTAGTTTCTAACCATTTTTCAACCATATCGATGAACATTTTGGTCATTTCTTTAAGCATAACATCGGCTTCTTTATCTTTTAAGAAGAGGAATCCTCTCATTTGAACATCAGGTCCTGCAATAATTTTTCTTTCTTTACTACTTACTGCAACACCAAATACAGCTACGCCATCTTCACTAAGTCTAGTTCTTTCACTAATAATTTCATTAACCACGTCACCAACGCCGATTCCATCAATCATAATTTCGCCACATGGTACTTTTCCGCTAATGTTAAAATCAACTTGGGCGCCGTTTTCATCAATTAATAAGGAATTTCCGTTATCAAGAAGGAAAATATTACGGTGAGTAAGACCAATTCTCATTTCAAAAGCAAGTTTTGCGTTTTCTAAAAGATTGACATAATATCCTTCAATTGGGAAATAATATTTTGGCTTGAGTAAGGACAAAAGCATCTTAATATCTTCTTCATAAGCATGCATTTTTCCTAAAGATTTTCTTGTTAAATAGTAAACATGACATCCGCTTTTATAAACTTCATCAATTGTACTTGTTGCAATGACTTCGTTATTATCGTTTGCAACGCAACCAATAAAGAAAGTGTCATTTTCTGTAATGCGAAGTTGTTTTTCTTCGTTTTCTCCATTTGCAAGAAGTGAAATTTTATCAAAGATTTTTTCGCCAACATCAGATAAAATAATGACTAAATCTTGTTCTTTATAACGTAAAATATCTTCAATTGGGACAATATTTTTACTGTTAAAATAAGGCTCTTGTTCAAATTTGCGAAGGTTAAAAATCCATTTAGTTGTTTCATCATATAAACAAACTTTTTTATTAAACTCAGCACAAGCTCTAAAGACTTCATCCATGTGATATAAATTATCGCTAGGCACAGCAACAAAAACTCTACCAGGTGCTGCTTTAAATTGACTTACTAAATGGTTATAAATTTTATGATTTGGTGAACAATAACCAGTTTTTGTTGCATTTACTGATTCACCTAAAAGCAAACAAGTTGGATTTTCACTAATTTTACCTAAAGTATTTAAGTCAAGTTTGAAATATTTATTATTTGCGTATTCAACGATGAAATCGCCACTATAAACAATATTTCCTAAATCTGTTTTAATACTTAAACCAAAAGTTGAAGGCATTGAAGCACATGTTGAAAAAAACATGAATTCACGACCTGAAATATCAACTTTTGATGGTAAAGTGATGTATTTAAAATCGTATGTGTAGGCTATTTTTCTCTCTTTAGTAAATAAATCAAGATATAAACCAGTTAATTGAGTGCAATAAACTGGTGCTGGCACTTCTTGAATAATGTAAGGTAAAGCGCCAAAACTATTTGTTTTGCCTTTTGGTAAAATATATGCTTTAACTCTTTCTTTGTTCTCTTTTAAATAATCAAAATTAGCGATAATAAAATCGATACCAGGTGTAGTTTTTGTTGGATATCTAAAACCAGCACCGATAACAAAAATATCGTCATTAACTTCGATTACATAAAGATCTTTTCCGTCTTCATCTAGGCCACCGAGGGCTAATACTCTAATTTTATCCATATTTATAATTACGTGCTTATTATCTTAAAAATTTTAATCGACTGCAAGAGTTTTTATAAGCTTATCATCTATATCAAATAACGATATTTCTTCTTTATCAGTATCATAAATTGCATAAGTTTTAGGATTGTTATTTTTTGGTAAAGTTAAACTACCAGGATTTAAGACAAAATGTTCGTTATTTTTTTCTAAAACATAAATGTGTGTGTGGCCATACATAAATATGTCGCCCTTATTAAAATTAAAATCGTTTTCGCTATATAAATCACCATGAGTTAAAACTAAATGGTGATTTTCAATATCAAGTTCAATTTTGTCTTTAAATTCAATCCCTAAAACAAATTCATCTACTCTTGAGTCACAGTTTCCTCTAATAAGTATCAATTTGTCTTTTAGTAAAGATAAATTTTTACAAACGTTAATTGGGTAATAATCACTTGGGGGCACATTTCTTGCGCCACTATAATTTATATCTCCAAGTAAAATAATTTTTTCAAAATTAAACTTATTATCAAGCGAGAGAATTTTCTCGCTTGAATAAGTTGATCCATGTAAATCGCTAGCTATTAAAATCTTCATTATTTCTTCTTAAATAATCCAAATAAACCAGATTTTTTCTCCTCAACTTTTGATTCAGAAGCTACAGTCTTTTCACTAGCTACTTCTTCTTTTTTAAATTCTTTAAAATCCTCTAAATCAGCATTTTTTGACTTTTTTTCAGTTTCTACAGGTTTTTTGTTATATGGTTTTTTAGAAAAATCTTTACGATTTGCAGGGTTTTTTCTATTTTCACCATCCTTTTTTGAAGAATTTGGTTTTTCATCATTTTTATTTTCTTCAAATTCACGATGTGATAATTTGATCTTTCCATGATCATCAATATCGATAACTTTAACTTTTAAAGTGTCGCCAACTTTAGCAACATCATG
>CALVRY010000116.1 GCA_944358755.1 uncultured Bacilli bacterium | reverse complement strand
GAATTTATAATATGAGTAAAGGTGATAAGCATGATAAATAGGACAATTTATAAAGAAATTATCAAATCTATAAAAAATAAACCTGTAACGGTCATAACAGGCGCAAGACAAGTCGGAAAAACTACTCTTTGCTCTTTAATAGAAAAAGATTTAGGATTTGGTTATGTTACTCTAGCTGATCCGTTAATGCGTAATGCCGCCAAAGAAGATCCAGCAGAGTTTTTGTCCTTACATCCTGCTCCATACATTATTGATGAAATTCAAAAAGCACCAGAGTTATTTGACTATTTAGAAGGTGTTGTCGACGCAAATATTAAAAAAGGCAATAAAAGAAGTCTTTATGTACTAACTGGTTCACAAGCCTATCGTTTGATGAAAGGCGTAAGTGAATCTATGTCAGGAAGAGTAGGTCTAATTTCTATGGAACCACTTTCGTTAAGTGAAATTAATGAAGTGGAAGAAAATCCATTTGAAATTAATTTGGAAAAAATTAGTAATCGATGTAAAAATTACATGATTGAGTCTAATAAACTTTATGAATATATCTCAAGAGGATTTTATCCTGAACTTTACGATAATTTAGAGCTTGATTCAGCAGCATTTTATGCTGATTATGTCGCAACTTACATCGAAAGAGATGTTTCGGATTTTATAAATTTAAAAGATAAACAAAAGTTCATAAACTTAATGACTATTCTTGCTTCGTTAACTGGTCAAGAATTAATCTATGATAACCTAGCTAAAGAAATTGGTGTAGATAAGAAAACCATTCAATCATGGATTAGTGTTCTTATTGCTGGTAACATTATTCATATTTTAGAACCATATAATGAAAATAGTATGACAAAAACTATCACCAAACGTCCAAAAGTATATTTTTCAGATACAGGATTGGCTTGTTATCTAGCAAGAGTTAATTCAGCTGAAACTTTAAAATATTCTTATTTAAAAGGACATATGGTTGAGACTTATATAATTAATGAAATAATTAAAAGTTATAAGAATAATCATAAAGATGTAAATGCATCATTTTATTATTATCGAGATTTTGAAAAAGATGAAATAGATTTAATCATTTTAAGTGATGGGACATTGTCGCTAATTGAGTGTAAAGCTGGTGAAGAATATAATAAAAGCGATATTAAGGTGTTTGATAAGTTAAAAAATACACAATATAAGTTAAATAAAGGTGTCATAATTTGCACGACTCATGCAATTTATCCTATCGGTAAAAATTGTTTGGTTTTGCCAATTTCATCAATTTAAATGAGTTAAAAGTTTGTATTTAGTAATAATTTGTACAGCAAAAAATTTGAACTATTCTCTGATAATTTTATTGTAATTCAATGTTGCAACAAAATAATTTAAATGAAATTTTTGAGAATCTAAAAAATAGAATTAATAAAAAAGTTAACTAAAAAATAGACAAAAGAACTTGTCATTTTTCTTAGTGTGGAAAACTGAATTATTTACAAAAAGAAGTGCTGCGATTCATTACACTATTCCGATAACGGAATAATATTGCATTTCAAAATTGATTTTTATAATTATATTATTCCGATAACGGAATAATAGGAGCTCTAATGATATGGACTACAAACACATCTCATATTTTGCGGAAGAACGGAATATAAGCGAAAGGCGAATAAGAACTTTGTGTTCTGAAGGAAGAATTGATGGCGCAATTAGACTAGGTAAAACTTGGTTAATACATATTAATTAAGTTAAGCCAATAGATAAAAGATTTAAAAACGAGAATCAACTCTTTTTTCAACATGTAAACTTTAAAACAATTGACGACAAAAAAGTCTTAATCGATTCTTGTCGAGCTTTTTCGACTAATATAATTAAGCAGTTAAAAGATAAATTAATTGTTGAATGGACATATAATTCAAATGCAATTGAAGGTAATACCTTAACGCTTTCTGAAGCTAAAGTTGTTTTAGAAAATGGCATAACTATTAAAGGCAAGACTTTAAAAGAGCATTTAGAAGTAGTTAATCATAGAGAAGCTATTGAGTATCTTGATGAATTATTACTAAAAGAACATACTTTATCAGAATATGATATTAAATCACTTCATTACTTGATTTTAAAAGATATTGACTCAAAAAATGCAGGCAAATATAGAGATGAAAATGTTTTTATAAGCGATGCAAAACATATACCACCAAATTTTCTTAATGTACCTTTAGAAATGCAAAAACTTATTTCTAGTTATAAAAAATGGATAAATTTACATCCTATTATTAGAGCTAGCTATCTTCATGGTGAATTTGTAAAGATCCATCCATTTATTGAAGGAAACGGAAGAACAGCAAGACTTCTTTTAAATTTTGAATTAATGAAAAATGGTTATCCACCTGTTGTTATTAAATATAAAGAAAGAGCAAAATATTATGATGCATTAGATAAAGCTCATACAACAAATGATTATACTGACTTCATAGATTTAGTAGTTGAACTGGTTGAAGAAACCGAAAACGATCATTTATACTTGCTTAATATTGATTATAAAAATATTGAGAAATAGTGAACCCCATTTTTGATATATTTAATCCCTTCGATATTATATTTAACAAAACTAAAAATCGAATTTATTTCTGTTTTTTAATAAAACGCATT
>CALVRY010000115.1 GCA_944358755.1 uncultured Bacilli bacterium | reverse complement strand
ATCATCAAGTTCTGCATCTTTACCCTTTTTAAAATAAACCATATTAAACAAGGTTTTGATTTTGCTGATTGATGAGTTTGATAAATGTTGACTTAATTCTTCAATTTCATCCTCTCCTCTTTCGATATTAAAACCTCTATCTTTTAATAAATGCTTGATGATTTCTTTTAATTCTTTATTATTAAAGACTTTAATTTCATATTTTCGGTCAAAACGTCCTTCTCTTACTAAAGAATCTGGTAAGTCGTAATAAAAATTGGCACTTGCAAGCGTTAAAACATTTCCTTCTTTTTTAAATCCATCAAGTTCAGTTTGTAAAACTCTTTCTAGTTTCGAATCTTTGTCAATAAGGCGATCTATTTCATCAATTATTATAATTGCGCCTTTTTCTTCATTTTTAGCTTCTTTATAAGTTGAAACTAAAACTTCATCTAAATTTTCTTTATCTCCTTCGATAACAAAAATTTTATAGTCAAAAGTTTTAGCGAATTCTCTCATGAGCAAAGTTTTGCCTTGTCCTGGATCGCCATAAAACAAAATTCCATGAGGTAAAAATTCTCTTTTATCTTCTTCTAATTCATTATTTAAATACCATCCTAAAATTTGGTATAACTCATCTTTAACGCCTTGATATCCATAAACTTTTGATAAAAACTCATTTCTTGAAATCATAATTTTTAGCCTCACTTTTTAAGTGAGTTCATTATAAAAAGAAAGATGTCCTAAAAAAGGGACATCAAAAAATAAATTAAAAATAGTGCCGGCACTAGTCTTTTAAATAATCTAGCAAGATATTTTTAATTTTATCTTTTAAAAAGGCAGGAGAAATCACTTTCACTACTTGAAGATATTGTAAACACCAAAATAAAATTGCATTTTCATTACCTTTAGTATAGGCAAAAATTTCATCATTTTCATTTACGATATAAGAGTTTTCATTAAACCAATCTTTAACAAATAAAACCGCATGTTCATTTTTTAGTTTAATTTTAGCTTCAATCACTTCTCCCCCATAAAAATAAATATGGTTATTAATATATTCTGTGATTTCAAAATCTTTATATTTAGGATCTAGATCTTTTAATTCAGTGTAATATTTATCGTTTTCAATTATTTCAACATCTTTTAAATAATCAATTCTAAATGTATTAAGTGTTTTATAATCTGCTCGATAATTACATAAAAGATAGTATCGTCCTGAATTATTTACGAGGAAATAAGGCGAAACTTTATAAATAAATCCTTTCAAGCGATAAACTTCTTTTCCATGTTTATCGTAATCAATTACTTTAAAAGCTACTCGCTTTTTGTTTTTAATCGCTTCAAGAAGAAGCGAAATAGTATACATTATTTCCTTATTTTTAGTTCTAGCAACTTCGCTAGTTTTATAGAGATATGAAGAGTTAAAATTAAAAAGTTCTTTTTCTTTATTTTGTGAAAATGTCGAAGATATCTTTTTAATTAAATTTTTAGCTTCTTTAGCGTTAATACTCCTACTAGAAAATATTGAATCAATTAAATAATTCGCTTCTGTTTCATCAAATAAACGAGAAAACAAAGCTACTCCTCCTTTTTCTTTCCTAACTAAGTCATATCCTAATTCTTCAAGCAAATTTAAAGAATAGGCGATGGATTTTCTTTCTAACTCAACTCCATATAATTCATATATCTTATTGATAATGTCTTGTTGAGTTAAAAAATGTTCTTCATCACTATATTTTTCTAAAACTCTTAATACCAATAATATTGATGCTTTTTTGTTTTCGATCATAAGTTTTCTCTTGATTATATTATAGAGGAATAAGTAAGAAGGTGATGGTAAAAATCTTCATTAAGCTAATAAAATTGTGTATTTACGAATGTTAAATTCTTTAAAATAATATTGTATTGCGGGGATTTTAAATAATATGGGCATATTTTTCGCAAAACAATTAAAGTTCCGCAGCTTAATCTTTTGCTTTCACTAAGCATTGTGAATACGGCAAAAAGCAAATAAAATAATAGTTAAGGAGACTAAAAGGAGACTAATAAGATTATGGCAATTATTACAAACTTTATTTTTTGTGAAAATTCTAGAAGTGATGAAAACGGAAATACTACTATCGTTAATATTTTAAACTACTTTTCTTTATCCATATTGCCAACTCAATTTACATTTGATCTCTATTTTACAGTTGCGAAATTCGAAACAAGCAATCACAAGATAAAATTTTTTATGTTTGATAGCGATAATAATGTTCTTGCAGAAACTCCTAATATAGATGTTAAGTTAGTAAAAACATCTGACACAATTGATGATGTAAATTTTGTTAATTTTACTTTAAATCTTCGAAATATTGTTCTCAAAAAAGAAGGTGAATGTGTCGCAAAAATATTTTTTGACGATGAACTAGTAGGCGAAAAACATATTTATGCGCACAAGAAATGACCTCTTAGCATTCACTCTGCTTTACACTTTTAATGCTACCAGTACGGCAAAAAATATTAAAAAAAGCGATCCTAACTATAATTTTAGCCAAGAAAAATTGAATGATATCACTTTAAATTTAAATCGCTTTCTTAACATCAAAGCAATTAAGTCGCTTGATAATTTAAAAGAGAATTGAAATGGTTATGGCGCCCACTCATTCGATAAAAAGACTATTCAAAGATTTCTATCTATTATCAACCTTTTA
>CALVRY010000114.1 GCA_944358755.1 uncultured Bacilli bacterium | reverse complement strand
GTTATATAATATTACAAGAATGAAAAAAGAAGATTTTGATTACATACTTAGTTCTATTGCAAATATTTCAGCTCTCCCAATTAGACTATATAAAAAAGGAAAAATGATTGATTATTATTCAGTCATTAAATTTCCGCTTGATCCAGCTTCGCTCTACGAAAAAGAAATTTTAAATATCGAAGATAAAGTTTCAATATTTGATGCACCACATCTTTTCTTTTACGGATATATAAAATGCAAAGATTATCAAATAATTGTTGGACCTACTTCTTACCATTTAACTGAAAGTAACATCAAGGATTTAAGTTACGATTTAAAACTTCCTTTAAATGAATACAAAAAGTTATTTGATGCACTTCAAATGACAACAAGTATGCCATTTATAACTTTTTTACAAATGATTTTAATGATAAATTACGTTTTAAATCATGAAAAAAGAGAAATTAATGAATTTTTTAATTATAAAGAACAAGATGAATTAAATAGTGAACTTAACACAAAACACGAAGAAAATTATCACTATAACTCGCTTGAAATTGAAAAAACTATTTTGAGCATCATTCGAAATGGTGACATCAATTCTTTAAACGCAATTGCAAAATCAATTAAGACCATAAGAGCTGGTACTACTGCAAAAAATCCAGTTAGAAACATCAAAAATATATTCGTCGCAATAACAACACTTGCTTCAAGAGAAGCTATAAAAGCTGGGGTTGATGAAGAAGAAGCTTTGTCAACTTGCGACACTTTGCTTTTAAAATCTGAACTTACCAATACTTCTGAAGAAATGACGAATTTGTTTTATGAAAGTATCTATACTTTTACAAAAAAAGTATGGGCATATAAAGGAAATAACGATTCTGAAATTGCTAACAAATTGACTACGTATATCATTCAAAACCTATCAAAAAATATAACTTTAGAAGAAGTTGCAAACTATTTTTATATCTCAAAAAGTAGTTTGTGTGCCAAATTTAAAAAAGAAGTCGGTAAAACGATTAATGAATTTATCTTAGATAAAAAAATCCAAATTAGCTTAGAACTTTTAAAAGATAAAACCAAAACAATTTCATATATTAGCGAATATTTAGGATTTTCTTCGCCTCCTCACTTCACGAAAACTTTTTTAAAAATTACTGGTGAAACTCCTACAAAATATCGCGAAAAACTTTAAAGATGAATTATCAATTTAAATATTTTTGGATTCAATATTTTCACTACTATTTTTATCGACTTCTTTTGCTCTTTTATTAATAACTTTTGGAAAGGTAATAAAAATAACGATGCCAGTAATTACCCCAGCAACTAAATCAGTAATTCCTTCTGACATATAAACACCTTGAAAACCAACAGTGTAAGTCAAAATAAAACATAAAGGTATTAGGATAACAACTTTTCTTAAGGTAGCTAAAATAACGGCACATTTACCTTGTCCAAGTGCCACATTTATATTTTGTAAAGTCATTTGAATAACAAACATAATTGTCCCAATCAAAAATAAAGGAGTGTATGTTTTTACAAGTTCCATAACTTCCTCATCAGCGCTAAAAATATAACCATAAATTTGTGGGGCACACATTGATGTTGTGTAAATAACAATGTCAAAAATTAAACCAATTAAAAATGTGTAAATGATTCCTTTCTTTAAACGCGATGAATCACCTGTTCCATAGTTATAACTTACAAATGGAGCTATGCCATAACCTAAACCATTTAAAGGAAGAGAAATTAATTGAAGAGCACTTAACATAATTGTTAAAGCTGCGGTATAAGAACTACTTGAACCACCAGTTGATATCTTTAAGCAGACATTAAAAACAATTTGAATAATACTTTCGGTTAAAGTCATGATAAAAGGCGATAAACCTAAGAATAAAATAGGCGCAATAATTTTCCAATTTGGCTTCATTTCTTTTAATTTCAGCGTAAAAGTCGAACCTTTTGTAAAAAATAAAATAATTAACCGAATAAATGAAGCAAGTTGAGATAAGACAGTTGCAAGCGCTGCTCCTTCTACTCCCATATTAAAAACGAATATAAATAACGGATCTAAAGCTATGTTTAATAAGGCGCCTAAAAGCGTTGTTCCCATCGCCAAAATTGAGTGTCCTTGAGCGCTTATAAAAGGATTTAACCCTTGAACCATTATTATAAAAATCGTTCCTAAGGCATATATTTTTAAATAACCTGTTGCGTAAATTATCGCATTATCAGGACAGCCAAATAGAATAACAATTGGCTCAGCAAAAAAATAAAGAATAATGGTCAAAACTAGGCCGATTATCAATAACAAAATGAATGAATTATTGAAAATTTTGTTACTTTTTTCATTATCTTTCTCACCTAAAGCCATTGATGCTTTTGGCGAAGCACCTAATCCTATTAAATTTGCAAACGCTTGTACAATGAGAGTAATTGGCAAAACAATACCTAAAGCAGCAAGTGCTTCGGTTTTAATCGCTTCAATATTTGATACATACATCCTATCAACTAGGTTATATAAAAACGTAATAAGTTGAGCGATAACTGCTGGCACTGTTAGCTTTACAACAAGAGGAAATATTTTTCCGTTTTCAAATTCTTTTGTGAGTACTTTCATATCTAAAACCTAAAAGATTATAAATGTTTAATTTTAGTTTGGAAATATTAAAAGTAAGCAAATTACAAAGCGGTTTCATAAATTTTATTTTCTTATGTTTTTCCTAATGAAATAGGCATCACATTAATCTAATAAAAACATAAATTATTAAAGCGTTACGCCAAA
>CALVRY010000113.1 GCA_944358755.1 uncultured Bacilli bacterium | reverse complement strand
CCCTAACTTCGTCTTTATATAACTCATTAAGAGGTTCGAGCAATTTAAAACCTAATTCTTTTGGTAAGCCACCAACATTATGATGAGATTTAATAACTTTTGATTCGCCGCCTTTTCCGCTTTCAACAACATCAGTATATAAAGTTCCTTGAGCGAGTATCGAAACATCTTTTAACTTACTTGCTTCTTCTTTAAAAACATCAATAAATGCTTTTCCAATAATTTTTCTTTTCTTTTCAGGAGAACTTACACCTTTTAAAAGATTTAAAAAGTAATTACTTGCGTCTTTATAATAAACATTAATATCAAACTTATTTTTAAAATTTTCTAAAACAAGCTTTTCTTCATTTTTTCTTAAAAGTCCATGATTTATAAATAAAGGATATAGTTGATCCCCAATTGCTTTATGGATTAAAACCGCACAAACAGTTGAATCAACTCCACCACTAATTCCAAGAATTACTTTTTCGTTTCCAACAAATTCTTTAATCTCTTTTAACTTATCTTCAATCCAATTATCTATGCTCCAATTTTTAAAAACCTTGCAAATCTCAAATAAAAAATTAGAAATTATAGTATTCCCTTCAAGTGTGTCTCTAACTTCGGGATGAAATTGAAGAGCGTAAATTTTCTTTTCTTTATTTTCAATACCTGCATATTCACAATCGTTTGTCGAACAGATTTTTTTAAAACCTGCAGGTAAAACTGTAACTGTATCAGAATGAGACATAAAGACAATATTGTCTCTTTGAACATTCTTAAATAAATCTGAACTATTATCAAAATGAGTTAAAGTTTTTCCAAATTCTTTGATTTTGTTATTTTCTACTTTTCCGCCAAAATAATTCGCTAAAGCTTGCATGCCATAACACACACCAAGTACTGGCACATCAAATTCAAAAATTTGTGGATTAATTTTAGGTGAATTCGGATCATTAACTGAATTTGGTCCACCCGATAAAATTATTCCTTTTACTTCGCTTTTATAAAAAGTTGATAAATCAGTATTATTATTTATTAATAAAGAATAAACACCTAAATCACGAACTCTCCTAACAATGAGTTCGTTATATTGTGAGCCATAATCTATAACTAATATCTTATCCATAATAAAAGAAAAAATATAAGCTATTCGTGCTTATATTTTTCAATCTCTTTAGTCGTTGCGCCTTTACTCATGAGAGTAAGTCGAGAAAGTTCGTTTCCAAAAGCTACTGCTTCTTTTAATCTCTTTCCTCTTAAGAAATAGTCAATAACTCCACTTGTTAAAGCATCTCCACATCCAGTAGTATTAACAAATTCTTTAACTTCATTAACTTTAACAAGGTCTACTCGACGATAATTTTCACCAAAATAAACGTCATGTGCCCCGTGAGAAACAACAACATTTTTGGCACCACGTGTTAAAAGTCCACTTACAAGATCTTTTTCCATTAAATCAATACCCATTAACATTCTTGCTTCATGAATATTACATTTAATTAAATAGATTTGATCTAAATGATCTTTAAATTTGAGAACTTTGGTAGGCGAAATCGCTTCAACAATTATCTTTTTATCTCTATATGTGTTAAAAAGATAATCAATTGTTCCTTTAGGAAGATTTGCATCTAAAATCATGTATTCATGAGATGAAATTAAATCGTTTAAAGTTTTGATAAACTCAACATCTATTGTTTCAATAATTCTATTGTCACAAACTCCATCAACCATATCGTGATTTGAATCATTAATTGCGACATAACTTCCACTAGGTAAATCTGAATCTGGTGAAATAACGTTTACTCCAAGTTCGACAAGTTCTTTTTTAAGTTCTTGTCCGTTTGCATCTTTTCCAATAGCAGTCACAAAATCAATTTTGTTTCCAAGTCGAGCCAAGTTTTCAGCAATATTTCGCATAACACCACCAAAAGTAATGCTTACTTCGCCAATATTAGAAACGCGTTTTTGTAATTTTTCTTTGCTAGTAGCAATATAGTCAATATTACTACCGCCTATTAAGAGTAAAGTTTTATCCATATCATTCACCTATTTAAATATCTACTTTAATTTAACATATTCAGAGGCGATTTGTGCACCAAGTTTTGCATTATTTAATATTAAGTGAATATTTGCTTCTAAACTTTTACCTTGAGTCAACTCAACAATCTTTGCGAGTAAATATGGTGTTTCATCTTTCCCTTTAACTCCCGCTTTTTCCATTTCGACTAATGCTTTATCTATTTCTTTATTTATATAAGCAGGATCCATTGAAAATTCTTTAGGAATAGGGTTTGTAATTAAAACTCCACCATTTAATTTATAATCTCTTTTTGTTTTAACAATTTTTGCAATATCTAGAGGAGTTTTAGCATTATAATCAACATTTAAATCGCTAGTTCTAGTAAAAAATGCAGGTAATTTATCTGTATTATAGCCAATTACTGGCACGCCTTTTGTTTCTAAATATTCCATTGTAAGATTTAAATCTAAGATAGCTTTAGGTCCAGCACAAATTACAGATACATTAGTTTTTCCAAGTTCATCTAAATCAGCACTGATATCAAAGGTTTCTTGTGCCTTTCTATGAACACCACCAATTCCACCAGTTACAAAGAATTCAATTCCAGCAAGTTCGGCAAGAATCATTGTTGCACTAACTGTTGTTGCCCCCCATTTTTTCTCAGCACAGATTATTGGTAAATCTCTTCTTGAAACTTTTTCTATGCCTTTTGTTTTGCCAAAAAGTTCAATTTCTTCATGGCTCATTCCAATAATTGGTTCGCCTTCAATAATTCCAATCGTTGCAGGCACTGC
>CALVRY010000112.1 GCA_944358755.1 uncultured Bacilli bacterium | reverse complement strand
AATATTCATTAAATTTAATATTTCTTCAAGAATTGGTAAAAGAACAACAAATAAAACAGTAGGTGAAATAAAAAGACCTAATATTAAAGTGGCAAGTAAAAAGAAAAAGATAAATAGATAGGTATTTTTTTGTGCCACTTTAAAATTAACAAAAGTTGAAGCAACGCGCTTTATTAAAGAGGTTTTAGAAAGTGCATAAGTAGCAACAAAAGTAAAAAGTAAAAAGGCAAAAGTAGAGTTACCTAAACTAGAAGTAAGTACTTTGTTAAAGCCAAATTTGTCTATAAAACCAAGCGCAAAAAGACAAAGTAAACTAGGCCAATCAATTCCAATTGTAAGCCACAAGATGAGCACGCCAAGAAAAATAAAAATAACGCCAAAAGCTTCGCTTGATAAGCCACCCATACCAGGAATAAATTGTCCAACAAAACAAAGAATGATTGATAGAGGAATAATGATCGCTCTAAATATCTTATTGTCTTTTAATTTCGTTTTCATTGTATCTTTTTACGTAAAATATCGTATTTATTAAGTTTATATGGACATTTAATATAGACGTGTTCTTTGACGCGTTTAACTTCACTTACTGGATTATTTTCTAAATCAAGAATCTCAGTAACTATAAACTTTTTATTAAATGAATCATTATTAGATAATATTTCAAGCTCATCACCAAGGACAAATTTATTGCGGTGCTCAATTAAGACATAATCGTCTTTACTATTTTCAAGAACAACCGCGATATATTTATAAGTTTCAGCTTGTTTAGAAGTGAGGAGATTTTCTTTATGAGTATCACCAAAATAAAAGCCAGTTGTAAAATCGCGACTTGCAGTTTTTCTTAATTCTTCTTCATAATCAAAAGTTGGCTTTTTATTTTCATAATAATCATCAATTGCTCTTCGATAAGCATTAACAGTTGTTGAAACATAGTAATTTGTTTTCATGCGTCCTTCAATTTTTAAACTAGTAACGCCAGCTTCGACAAGTTCTTTAATGTAGCGCACCATACATAAATCTTTGCTATTTAAAACGTAAGTGCCACGTGCATCTTCTTGAATAGGAAAATAATTAATTTCATCTATTTCGTTTTTTATGCCAAGAGCATAGTTCCATCTACAAGGTTGAGCGCATTCGCCTTTATTTGAGTCTCTACCAGTTAGATAGTTAGATAAAAGACAGCGTCCGCTATAAGAAATGCACATTGCTCCGTGCCCAAAACATTCTATATCAATATCTTCGCCAAGTTCGTCTTTGATTTCTTTTATTTCTTTAATTGAGAGTTCACGAGCTAAAACTAAACGTTTAGCACCCATTTTTACCCACATTTTAGCAGAGTGGATATTAGTGACATTTGCTTGAGTCGAAACATGAAGCTCTAAAGAAGTATGTTCTTTTACTAAACTTGCAATTCCTAAATCACTAACAATAACCCCATCTACTTTGGCTTTATCTAAAAATTTAAGATAATCAACTAGTCCATTAAAATCTTCATTATGAGCAAGAATGTTAACAGTGACATATACTCTTACATTTCTTTCGTGAGCATAATTTACTGCTTTTATAATTTCTTCTTCATCAAAATTATTTGCAAAAGCTCTTAAGCCAAATTTTTTACCAGCAAAATAGACTGCGTTAGCACCAAAATGAATTGCGCTAATAAGTCTTTCAAAATCTCCACAAGGAGCTAATAATTCTAACTTTTTCATATGCACCTAATAGTTTATATCAATTAAACTTGAATTTCTTGTAAAAGTGGTAATTTAGGTAGTGTTTAAACATAAATTGTGATGATTTAATAAAAAAATTTGATATCAAAAAGGTAAGAGTGCTGGTAATTCTTATATAATATTCTAATGATTTTAGAAGATAATATAAGAAGTTAGTAAGAATGTACATTCAAATAGAAGTTTTTAATCGATATATTATTGATATACGAGGTGAAATATATATGAACAAATTTTTAAACAAAGTTGTCGTTATTACTGGTGGAACGAGAGGCATTGGTTATGAAACAGCTAGAGCTTTCTTAAAAGAAGGTGCAACAGTAGTCGTTTTAGGAAGCAAGAAGGAAAGCGTTGATAAAGCTCTTCAAAGTTTAAAAGAAGAATTTAAAGAGGCTAAACTTGGTGGATATTATCCTAATCTAGCTAGTCTTGAATCAGTTAAAGCTGATTTTAAGAAAATTCATGATGAATTTGGTGCGATTGATGTTTTGATTAATAATGCAGGAGTTAGTGATGATCATCATTTTGGCGATTATACTGAAGAGCTTGCTAATAAAATTATTGATATCAATATTAAAGGTGTTTTATATAGTACACTTGCAGCTTATCCATATATGAAAGAAGCACATAAAGGTGTTGTTATTAACACTTCAAGTGTAGTTTCTAAAGAAGGTACGACAGGTGGAGTTATGTATCCAACTTCAAAATTTGCTGTAAATGGCATGACTATTTCTCTTGCTAGAGAACTCGCAAAAGATGGAATTAGAGTAAACGCAGTAGCTCCAGGAGTTACCTATACTGATATGATGAAAGCAGTACCTGATGAATATATTAAACCACTTGTTGCTTCTATTCCTTTAGCTCGACTTGGTCAACCAGAAGATATTGCTAACGCTTTCTTATTCTTAGCAAGTGATGAAGCAAGCTATATAAGTGGCGAAATATTACATGTTGATGGCTTAGTTAGATGCTAAGTTATTGAAACTAATCATTTTTAATTTGAACTCCGCCAATATAATTTAGAGCGGAGTTTTTTGTAACTATGCCAATTTACTAACTATATTGTTAGTAAACTCGCTCATAAAATTTCGAAAAATCCATTAAAGTGGCTCAT
>CALVRY010000111.1 GCA_944358755.1 uncultured Bacilli bacterium | reverse complement strand
AGATTAAATGCTTTAAAAGCTGATCATAGTTGGACAAAGCCATCTCAAGAATACTTAAAACTTTATCAAGAATTAAATGAAAGAAAATAATATGAGCCAGCAAGCGCTGGCTCTTTTCATTTGGCGAAATGATGTATAAAGTCATTGTGCTGGTTCTTGTATGTTTTTACAATTTATGCATTATCTGCATTTTTCACACAAATTATTCTTTTATTATTGAAAGAATTTGCTTTAATTTCTATAATTTTTCAAGATGATTAATTAATTTAATTAAGTTTTTAGAGAGCTAATGGTTGGTGCAAATTAGTAACTTAAAAATTAAGTCTCACATCTTTATTAAAAATAGGAATGAGTGCGTATAAATTTATACGAACTAAGGTGGTACCACGTGAAAGCGTCCTTAGATGTTTCTAAGGATTTTTTTATTTTTAGGAGGTCATGTATGTATAATCATAAAGAAGTTGAAGCTAAATGGGCTAAAATTTGGGATGAAAGAAAAGAATATAGGTGTGATACGAGCGATTTTTCAAAACCTAAATATTACGCTTTAGATATGTTCCCTTATCCTAGTGGACAAGGTTTACATGTTGGTCACCCAGAAGGATATACAGCAACCGACATTGTTTCACGTATGAAAAGAATGCAAGGTTTTAATGTATTACATCCAATTGGTTGGGATGCTTTTGGTCTTCCTGCTGAACAATATGCGATGAAAATGAATGAGCATCCTGAAAAATTTACATTAAAGAACATTGATAATTTCAGAAGACAAATTAAGATGCTTGGATTTTCTTATGACTACGATAGAGAAATCATGACTTGTGATCCTCAATATTATAAATGGACTCAATGGATTTTTAAGAAGATGTACGATAATGGTTTAGCTTATGTAGATTATAAACCAGTTAACTGGTGCCCTGAGCTTGGTACAGTTTTAGCAAACGAAGAAGTAATCGATGGAAAATCCGAAAGAGGTGGCTACCCAGTTATTAGAAAACCAATGAGACAATGGATGTTAAGAATTACATCTTATGCTGATAGACTTGATGAAGATTTAATGGGTCTTGATTGGCCTCAATCCACAATCGAACTTCAACACAACTGGATTGGAAAATCTCTTGGGACTGAAGTTGTATTTAAAATTGATGGCTGTGAAAAGTCGTTCAAAGTTTTCACGACAAGAGCAGATACCCTTTTTGGATGTACATATTGTTGCCTTGCTCCAGAGCATAAACTTGTCAAAGAAATCGTTACTGATGAGCAAAAATCCGCTTGTGAAAACTATATCGAAGAAGTTTCACACAAATCAGATTTAGACAGAACCGAACTTAATAAAGATAAAACGGGTGTCTTTACTGGAAGATATGCAATTAACCCAATTAACAATAAAAAAGTACCTATTTGGATTGCTGATTATGTTTTAGCAAGTTATGGAAGTGGTGCTGTTATGGCTGTTCCTGCTCATGATGACAGAGATTATGCTTTTGCTAAAAAATATAACTTAGAAATGATTCAAGTTCTTGAAGGTGATATTTCTAGCGAAGCAATGACAGAAGATGCAAAACATATTAATAGTGATTTTATAAATGGATTAAACATTGCTGAAAGTAAAAAACTAGTTACAGAAAAATTAATCGAACTAAATGCAGGAAATTATAAAGTAAATTACAAACTTAGAGATTGGTTATTCTCAAGACAAAGATATTGGGGTGAACCAATTCCAATTATTACATTTGATGATGATTCTACAATGGTTAGTGTTGATGAAAAAGACTTACCATTAGTTCTTCCTGAACTTAAAGAATATAAACCAAGTGGAACTGGTGAATCTCCATTAGTTCACGCAAAAGAATGGTTACATATTGAAAAAGACGGAAGAAAAGCAACTAGAGAAACCAATACTATGCCTCAATGGGCTGGAAGCTGTTGGTATTATCTTAGATATATTGACCCAAAAAATGATAAATGTATTGCTGATAAAAAATTACTAGACCACTGGTTACCAGTTGATCTTTATATTGGTGGTCAAGAACATGCTGTTTTACATTTACTTTATGCTCGTTTCTGGCATAAATTCTTATATGATCAAGGAGTTGTATCAACAAAAGAACCATTTAAAAAACTTTTCCATCAAGGTATGATTCTTGGCGAAAATGGCGAAAAAATGTCTAAATCTAGAGGAAACGTCATTAATCCAGATGAAATTGTTGAAAAATATGGCGCGGATACATTAAGACTTTATGAGATGTTTATGGGTCCACTTGAAGCTTCATTACCTTGGTCAAGTAAGGGTTTAGAAGGCGCAAGAAGATTTATCGATAGAGTCTATAGAATGTTTGAAGATGAAGCTTTCTTTAACAAAGTTGTAGACACTAATGATGGCAAACTCGATTATATTTATAATGTAACAGTTAAGAAAGTCACAAAAGATTTTGAGAATTTGCAATTCAACACAGCTATTTCTCAAATGATGATATTTGTAAACGAACTTTATAAAGCTGAAAAGATTTATAAACCATATTTAGAGAATTTCATTAAAATGTTTGATTGTATTTGCCCATTTATCGGAGAAGAAATTTGGCACAAATTCTTTAAACACGAAGACATGATAACTTATGCAACTTGGCCAAGTTATGATGAAAGCAAAACAGTACTTTCAAAAATTACAATTGGGGTACAAGTAAATGGTAAATTAAGAGACACAATTGAAGTTAATAAAGATGAAGAAGATGATAAAGTAAGAGAAGCTGCACTAGCCTCTGAAAAAGTTCAAAACTTTATTAATGGCAAAACTGTTGTTAAGGTTATTGTAGTTAAAAATAAAATTGTTTCAGTAGTTGTGAAATAAAAAAACTATATAAATTTGTAAAAAATCCCATAAATTTTGTATAAATCCCGGAAATATTTAATAAATCCGGGATTTTTTTGCAAATTGGTCAATTTTCAAACTAAATTAACTTTCGACTTTATTTAACTTTTTTGCTTAAAAACAGTAAGTTCTTTGGTTTC
>CALVRY010000110.1 GCA_944358755.1 uncultured Bacilli bacterium | reverse complement strand
TTTTTAAAACGAGATTGAACAAATATTCTCACTCTTAAAGAAGATCTTTCTTTATCAACTATAAACATTGGTTTTGGTGAAGCATTCAATTCTAATCTTTTCAAAGCGAGAGGTATTCCAGTATTTCTTCCTTCAGTAAGATTTAAATCTTTTAAAAACGCACCAATAGATCTATTCCTATATGGTTTACTACTTTTGATGTCGTATTTTTCTATCATTTCATCGGTAATAGAAGTATCTAATCCGGGAAAACTTTTGATTTCAAGGTAGTTTCCAGCATCTAAAATTGTAATTGGCTCGTTAATTTTATAAGAGCGATGGTACACTGCATTTACCAATATTTCTTCAATTGCTTCAATAGGATAGTTATAAAAATGTTCAGCTTTCATCTCATTAGGCTTTTTAACAATGAGCATTTCAATAATATTATCTTTTATATATTTAAATACATTATTTAATTGATCTTGTAATGGTCCAGTAAATTTTTTCTCAAAAATTTCTTCGCCACTTTTACTTGGAAGCTTTACATATTCGATATATGCATATTTAAAAAACTTTTGTGGATCTTTAGCAAACATTAATACGCCTACATTTTTAATAAAAGAGTATTCCTTTGGACCATCTATTAAATTAAGTGCTTTTAAAATATCAATGATATCAAACTTATCAAAATCAGGCAGTAATTTACTATTAACGCTATATAAGTAATTCCTTAAAGCATATTTATCAATATCATCAATTGTTGCCTGCGTATTAATTTGTTCATCAAAAGGAGTAATCATTGACATCTCATATAACTCATTTATTTGTTCTCTTGTCGCTACAACTGTAGAAGATAATTTACGAATATAAAAGGCCTTATCACTTCTGTTTGTAAAAATTGATTTGCTGGTTACATATGGACGTCCCTTTCCACTCACACACCACAAAACAATTAAATTTTTACAATCAAAGCTTTCAATAGAAATTCTTGGTATATAAAGTGGTTCTATTAAATGACAATACTCTAAAAGTTTTCTTTCAAATTGATCTATTTCTGATGCATCTACACCAACTATTTCTTTTTCAGAGCCCTTATCTTTAACTCCAATAACAATATATCCGCCTCCGATATTGTCAAAGTCATTAGCAAAAGCGACTATTGTATGAATAATAGCCTCATAGTTTATTCCACTTTTAAATTCTAATCTGGTAGATTCAACAATATTCCCATTGATTAAACTTTCAATCCCTACAGGCAAATAACTCATTGTCACTATTCTCCTTTTTGATTATTTTAAGCATTATTATCTTACCAGATTTATTATTTTATTACCACGTTTATTGCTATATTTATTACCGCGATTATTACCACAATATTGATAATATGTGGTAATAAAATGTTTTTTTGCTAAAAACCTTTAAATAATAGATTTTAGCAATTTAAAAACTTGTCTTAGACAAATAATTTTTATTCTGCATCCTTAGTTAAATTCCTTGTTTCATAAACTAAAATGTAAACCAGCTCTTACCAACCCCCATAACTGCTTTCAAAAGATTTTCTTCAATAAGCAAAGTTTTTTATTTTTTTTATTTATTAACATATTTCTTTTAAAAAAGTATTTAACATTACATAAGAAAAACATAAAAATTTCCTATAAATATTAAAAATTCCCTAGAAATTTTATACTTTTCCTAGAGAATTTTCATTTTTTTCTGAAATTTATATCAGATTTGCAGAGTTTTTTGTAGAAAAGCTACTCTTTTTCAATATCAGGATATTTTTCTCTATGAGCGTTGTAAGTTGTGTGCAACAATTTATGAGCTTTTGGAGAACCATATTCACCTAAATATTCCTTATATAAAGTAATGATATCTGGGTTTAAATGGCTTCTTCTAACTTTCTTTCCTTTATCAATGTCATAAAGAACTTTTGCTCTTTTAGCAATATATGTTTCTTGAATATTGTCATCTTCATTTGGTAAGAAGAGAGGGAAGACGTATGGTTGACCACCACCATTAATACAGCCGCCTGGACAGCCCATTACTTCAACAAAATCATATTTTGATTCACCATTTTTAATTTGTTCTAGTAAAACCTTAGCGTTTTTCATACCACTACACATTGCAAAGTTATATGTAACTCCATTTATTTTAAGTGTAGCTTCCTTGATTCCTTCAAGTCCTCTACAAGGTGTAAATTCGATTGGTTCTAGTTCTTGGTTAGTAAGAATGTGGTAAGCCGTTCTAATTGCAGCTTCCATAACTCCACCAGTTACACCAAATATAGCGCCAGCACCACTATATTCACCAATTAAATCATCATCAAAGTCTTCATCAGGCAATTTCTTCCACATTAAACCAGCTCTTTTAATAAGTTCAGCAAGTTCTCTTGTGGTTAAAACAACATCAACATCTTTAATTCCATCTACGGAGTTAGCTGGTCTTTCTTTTTCATATTTTTTTGCAGTACAAGGCATAATTGATACAACACAGATTTGTGATCTATCAATATTATGCTTCTCAGCATAATATGACTTAATAATTGCACCCATCATCTCATGAGGCGATTTACAAGAAGAAAGATGTTCTAAAAGTTCTGGATAATAGTATTCAATATAATTAATCCAACCAGGAGAGCACGAAGTAATCATTGGTCCTGGTCTATGTGAAATAATTCTTTGAATAAATTCATTAGCTTCTTCAGTGATAGTTAAATCTGCTGCAAAGTTGGTATCAAAAACACGATAGAAACCAAGTCTATGAAGTGCTGCGACCATTTTTCCGGTGCAATTTGTGCCAATTGGTTCACCAAATTCTTCACCAATTGCAGCTCTTACTGCAGGAGCTGTTTGAACAATAACATATTTTCCTTCGTTTAAAGCTTTATCAAGTTTATCGATTTCGCTTCTTTCCATTAACGCACCAGTTGGGCAAACAAGTGTACATTGTCCACATTGAATACAAGGCACATTATTGAAACTTCTATTTTCACTAGGTCCAACAATTGTCTTAAATCCTCTATTTTCAAAACCTAAAATGCCAATCCCTTGGGCGTTTTTACATGCTTCAACACAACGACCACAAAGAATACATTTTGAAGTATCTCTAATTAAAGATGGAGA
>CALVRY010000109.1 GCA_944358755.1 uncultured Bacilli bacterium | reverse complement strand
CTACTTTCAAGTGGATCAACTGCAGGGTATATGCCAAGAGCTGCAATTCCTCTATCTAAAACAGTTTTTGCATCAAGATGCGAGAAAGTTGTCGCTGGAGCAGGATCTGTTAAATCATCAGCTGGCACATAAACTGCTTGAATTGAAGTGATTGAGCCATCTTTTGTCGAAGTAATTCTTTCTTGAAGTTGGCCCATTTCAGTTGCAAGAGTAGGTTGATAACCAACAGCTGAAGGCATTCTACCAATAAGGGCACTAACTTCACTTCCGGCTTGAGTAAATCTAAAGATGTTATCAATAAAGAAAAGAACATCTTGATGAGAAACATCTCTAAAATATTCAGCCATAGTAAGAGCAGAAAGTCCAACTCTCATTCTTGCTCCAGGTACTTCATTCATTTGTCCATAAACGAGAGCGGTCTTATTTAAAACTCCCGTTGCTTTCATTTCATTATAAAGATCATTTCCTTCTCTACTTCTTTCGCCAACTCCAGCAAAAACTGAAATTCCATTTTGTTCGATTGCAACGTTATTAATTAATTCTTGAATGAGGACGGTTTTTCCAACTCCTGCACCACCAAAAAGTCCAACTTTTCCGCCCTTAACAAAAGGACAAAGTAAGTCGATAACTTTAATTCCAGTTTCAAGAATTTCTTTTTGTGGAATTTGATCTTTAAATTCAGGCGCGTCACGGTGAATTGGCATCTTGCGTGAATTATTAATAGCTGAATTATCTTCTACTCCATCAATTGGTTCGCCTAAAACATTAAACATTCTTCCAAGAGTTGCTTCACCAACCGGAACTTCAATTGGATGATGAGTATTAATAACTTCCATTCCTCTTTTGACTCCATCAGTTGGTGCCATTGCGATACATCTACATGTATCATCTCCCATGTGTTGAGCAACTTCTAAAACTAACTTTTTACCATCAAGCATTAAATATAATGCAGTTAAAATCGAAGGCAAATTGCCATCTAAAAATCTGACATCAATAATTGGCCCAACCGCTTGAACTAATATTCCTTTTTCTGCTTCTTTGTTTAAGATGTTTTTCATATGACTACCACCTTCCTATTTATTCATGCTCCCGTTAACTACTTCGGTTAACTCTTGTGTTATGCTTGCTTGTCGCGCTTTGTTATATTCAAGTGTAAGTTTTTCAATGAGATCTTTGGCATTTTTATCTGCGTTATCCATCGCGTTTCTTCTTGATGCAGTTTCTGAGATATAACTTTCAAAAATCTTAAAATATAAATCTGTTTTTAAATATCTCTTTATAAATTCATCAATGAAAGTTATTAGATTTGGCTCAAAATCTCCTGGATTTAGTCCTCTTTTTTTATCTAACTTAAACTCAACTGGTAAAAGAGAGCATTTTGTCGGCACAAACGAAATTGAATTTACATATTTTGTATATAACAAAATAATCTCTGAATACCTATTTTCTAAAAACGATTTAAGTAAAAATTTTGAAAGAATTCTAACATTAGATACGTCCAAATTGTTCAAAATGTCTACAAAATCGGCATTAATTTTTAAATTTTCATTTTTAAGTTCGTTATAAAGTGTATTTCCAATAATTAAAATTTCATCGTCTTTTTTATATTCACTTTCTAGTAACTTTTTAATGTTCATGTTGTACGCGCCACACATTCCCATTGAAGAAGATACAACGACGAGTAATCTATTTTTTGCTTTTTTATTCTTATATAAATAAGGCACTTCAAGATGATTAATTTTAGCCGCACTAAAACAAGTTGAAGCTAAATCGTTAAGATAAAAATAGTAATCTTCACGATTTGCTAAAAGTTGAGAAAGTTTAGAAAATTTAACGCTACTAACAAGTTTCATAGCGTTAGTAATTTTCTTCGTTGACTCAACGGCACTTATTCTTTTTTTAACGCGATTTATACTTTGACTCATCTTGACGTGATTTCTTCTTCCTTAAAAAATTGACTAAGAGCTTCAAAAAGTTCTTTTTCTAAACTTTCATTTAATTCTTTTTTATTTCTAATTTCTTCGATTAATTTTTTATAGAAATTATTTAAAAATTTCCAGAGTTTTTGCAAAATTTCCTGGATTTTTTTGTTATCTAAATTATCTAAAAATTTATTTTTTGCAGCAAAAATTTCAACTGCTTCTCTTTCAAATGGATATGGAGAATATTGATCTTGTTTTAAAACTTCAGTTAAAACTTCACCATGTTTAATAGTTTCTTTTGTTGATTTATCAAGGTCACTACCAAATTGAGAAAAACTTGCAAGTTCTTGATAGTTTGCAATTTCCATCTTGAGAGAAGACGAAACTTGTTTCATGACTTTAAACTGAGCATTACTTCCAACTCTACTAACAGATAAACCAATATCAATTGCTGGTCTTTGACCTGCATTAAATAAATCATTTGATAAGAAAATTTGTCCGTCAGTAATTGAGATAACATTTGTTGGAATATAGGCACTGATGTCGCCCGCTAAAGTTTCAACAATTGGTAGTGCCGTAATTGAGCCGCCACCTCTTTTTTTATTGAGTTTTGCTGAACGCTCTAATAATCTTGAGTGAAGATAGAAAATGTCACCTGGATAAGCTTCTCTTCCTGGAGAACGTTTTAAAAGAAGAGATAAAGCTCGATATGCAACTGCGTGTTTACTTAAATCATCAAAGACGATTAAAACGTCTTTTCCTTCTTCCATCCAATATTCTGCCATTGACATTCCTGCATATGGTGCAATATATAAAAGAGGAGCAATTTCACTAGCACTAGCATTTACAATTACTGTATATTCCATTGCACCAAAACTGTTTAATTTATCATAAATCCCTGCAACACTTGAGTTTTTTTGTCCAATTGCAACATAAACACAAATTACGTTTTTCCCTTTTTGATTGATGATTGTATCAACTGCAATTGCACTTTTTCCTGTTTGACGATCACCAATTATAAGTTCTCTTTGGCCTTTTCCAATTGGAATTAAAGCATCGATACATTTAATACCAGTTTCAATTGGTGAATTAACCGATTCTCTTTCAATAATTGAAGGAGCTTTTCTTTCAATTGGATAGTGATTTTTTGTTGTGATTTCTTTTCCACCATCAATTGCATTACCAAGAGAGTCAACAACTCTACCAAGAAGTTCATCCCCGACTGGCACAGTTAAAACTTCGCCTGTGCCACTTACAGTATCGCCTTCTTTAACAAGATTTGG
>CALVRY010000108.1 GCA_944358755.1 uncultured Bacilli bacterium | reverse complement strand
TAAAACACCACTATCCACTTTAACAAAATTAATTTGACCTAAATATTGATCGATTAAAGTTTTGAAAACGTAGCCACTAAATGGCTCATTGTTTTCAGTTTTTCTAGTAACTTCATTCCCGTTATCGTCTAAACCAACATAAGGTTTTAAATCATCTGGTGCTGGCAAATAGTCGATTAACATTCTAATTAATGTATTAATACCAATATTATTGATAGCACTACCAAAAATAATTGGATAAATTTCTGCGTTTAAAACACCTTTTCTTAAACCATTATGAATTTCTTCGTTAGATAATGGCTCGCCAGAGAAAAATTTATCAAGAAGCGAGTCATCAGTTAAAGCAACAGCTTCGCAAATAGAATTATAAAGTTCGAAAACTTTTGCTTTTTTATCTTCATAAATGACATCGTCTTCACATGTTTTACCATTATATTTTCTCGCTTTTAGTTCAACACAATTGATGAATCCATCAAATTGATCGGCATGTCCTAATGGTAAAGTAAATGGAATACAGGTTTTTCCAAATGTTTTAACGATTTGATCTAAAATTTCTTCATAATTTGGATAACCTTTATCCATTTTATTGACATAAATCAAAAATGGAATGCTTCTTCTTTTTAAAAGTTTGAAAGCTTTAATTGTGCCAACTTGAATTCCACTTGAGGCATCAATCATTAAAATTGCACCTTTAATTGAATGGGTGACAGCAATTCCTTCACCAACAAAATCATCATTTCCAGGAACATCTAATAAGTTAATTTTATAATCCTTATAAAAAAGAGGTACGACTGATGTGGAAATAGATGATAATCTTTTCTTTTCTTCCTTTTGATAATCACTAATTGTGTTACCTTTTTCAATCGACCCTTTTTCTGTTCCGTTTACGGCTGCATAAAGTGACTCCACCAAAGATGTTTTTCCGCTTCCTTGGTGGCCGAATAGAGCCACGTTCCTAATATTTTTTGCTTCATAGATCATATAGCAATTATTCCTCCTATGTAAGCGCTTACACTTATGAATATAGATTATTATAAATAGGAAAAATAATAAAGAAAAAAATTAAAAAATGTGAAAATTATGCGAAAAAAATCGCCTAATCTAATAAATCTTTGATATTTTTAACGCGTAAAATTTCTTTTGGCGAATCTTCTTCTTTTTCAAATGTTTTATTATTTAATTGAGCTTCAATTTGTTCAAAAATATTAAATAAATCAGAAAGAGCGAGACTAAAATCATTTTCGTCGTAATTTAAGCCATAGAATAATTTATTCGCTTCAAAAAAGTTAAATAAGAATTTTAAATAATCAAAACTAAATTTAATAAGTTCATTTGCTAAATTTGTGTAATCTTTTTCTTTTTTGAAGAGCAAAAATCCATCACAATGCGATAAAACAACACTTTCATAATAACTTTCTAAAAGCTCATTTTTTCTATCTTTAAAGTTTTTATCAAAAAATTTTTCAACGGAGGTTGAAAAATTATCTTTTTTCATTGTGATAATGTAACTTGGATTCTGATTAACTAAATTAATGAATGCTTGATAAGAAAGTTTAGTATTAGTTTTGACCAATTCACCATATACTTCTTTCATATCATCTTCAGTTGTATTTTCAGATAAGATATGAAGTTTGGTCATCGCCGATTTAATTGAATACATCGAGCAAAAATTATACGCAATATATATTTTTGAAGCTTTTTCTCGATTTACAAAACGTAAATTATCTAAAATTGCAACTTTTTCAACAAAAGGTTTAAATGTTGCGACAATTCCACGATAACTTCCAATACTTTTTAAAATTAATGAAGTTGAAAAATAATTCCAAACCGCATTAACTAAAGTTACATAGTAAACCAACGGACCACTATGGAGATTATCCGAGAAAATAGAAAGTTGTTCGAGAGCTTCATTAAGCCATGGATATTCTTTATCGATATTATTCACTGCATCTATTAAACTCGTTTTATTTAACTTCTTTATATTTTTTAATGCTTTTTGGAGATTGTCAGGGAAATATTTTTTAGTTTCTTCGATAATTAATTTATCTAAATCTACAAAACTATCAGACAATAAATCTAGATTAGTTTGATGTGACCTTAGACCAAGATAATCATAAATAAATGACATTTTTTTGGATTCTAAGGCAAAAATTTCTTCAACAAAATTATGATAAGAAAATTCATTTGCATAAACTCCATGTAAAAATAGATATTTATTTTCTCTTAACGCTGAATTGATATCGCTTTTTTTAAGATGAAGAATATTTTTAATTTTTGCCCCTTCTTTAAGTCCGACTTCTCTATTTTGAGCTTGGATTTTAAAAATTTGTAAGTTAATTTTTTCTAATAATTTCTTTTCATATGGTAAATAATAAGCTAGACATTCAAGTGATCTTCTCAAAAACAACAATGTGTCATCTGAACCACCAGTTATAACTTCGGAGAAATTGAAAAGTGCCAAAGTATAAGCAAATTCATAAATAATTGCATTCTCATAAAAATCTTCAAGTGAAATATTTAAATCCTCTGATTTTGCTTCACAAATTTCCATAAGTTCAAGAGCCTTACGAAATTGTTGATTAAATTTCAATTTAGTTTTAGTAATTTTATCGGATTTCTGCATTGTTTTTACCGAAAATCAAGGAATATGTTATAAAATCTCCGTAAGGATAGAGTTTTCTTTGTTCAAATTTAAAGCCAAGTTTTTCATACATTTTAATAGCTTTTGGATTAATTGGATGAACCATTATTCCACATCCGGCGGCACCATTTTCTCTAGCTTCTTCTAACATCGACTTAATTAAAAATGTTGCAACATGTTTTCCTTCAAAACCAGTTTTGACCATTAAACGAGAAAAACTAAATAAATTCTCGTATTTAAAAATCTCTTCGCCAAATTCTTCAATAACTCTTGAAAGAGATGCGTAAGCAATGATTTCATCGTTTTCAATTACAATACGGCCTTTGCCGCTTAGAACATCTTCTTTAATTAACTTATCGCTTGGATATTCTTCATCCCAAATCTCTAAATTTTGTTCTCTAAGTCTTTTAATAACTTCATTTTTCAAAATTTGGCACTCTTTTATATGTTTTTCTTCAGCTTTTAAATAATTCATAACTATTTACTTATTTTATACCAAAATCATATTTTTTGATATTGTAAAATAATTAAAATTCTCGGCACAAAAAGTCCAAATTTAAAAGTGTGTAAACCTTTTATTCAAAATAAAAAACCCGCAAAACACGGGTATTTCATTTAAATTGGTGACCTATACGGGATTCGAACCCATGAATGCATGCGTGAAAGGCATGTGAGTTAAGCCACTTCTCCAATAGGC
>CALVRY010000107.1 GCA_944358755.1 uncultured Bacilli bacterium | reverse complement strand
AATTTACGCTAAACAATTTTTTTTTTTTTTTTATGTTCAAATTGAAGAAGAAGCGCTTTATGAACTCGTAAAAAGAGCAAATGGCGATCTAAGCACCTTCAATAATGAAGCTAATAAATTAATTTTGTATAAAATTAACAACATAAATTTGAAGGATATTGAAGATTTAGTTCCTCAAAATTTAGACGAAGACGTATTTAAAATTATAAATTGCTTAAATTCTGGCGATAAAGCAGGCGCTTTAAAAGTTTACCGAGATTTAAGGGTAAAAAATGTTGAGCCGGTAACTTTAATTAACCTTTTATCAACTTCAATTTTTTATATGTTAAATGTTAAAAACCTACTTTTACAAAAATATAAAGCTGATGATATAGCAAAAATGACAAATAGTAGTGCTGGAAGAGTCTATATTACTACCAAAAATTTAAGAACTATATCATTTGGCTTTTTAGACAGAAAATTAAAACAACTTGCAAAGCTTGATAGTGATATAAAACATAGTAAAGTTAATCGTTTTTTAGCTTTTGAAACGTTTTTACTAGAATATTGAGAACGAAAAAAAGAGCATATCAAGTATGCTCAATCATTCAATTTAATTTTTAAGTTACAAATTAATTAGTTTAATTTGTTAACCATTAATTGAAGATTTGATTTTTGTCTATCAGCTGTACCTTTGTGTTCGATACCTTTTGTAACAGCTCTATCAATGATTGAAAATGCTTTAACTAATGCTGCTTTTGCTTTTTCGACATCTTTAGCTTCGCATGCAACTCTAACAGCTTTCATTGCAGTTCTTAATTTTGATTTATAAGCAACATTTCTAACTCTAGCTTTTTCGTTTGTAAGAATTCTTTTCTTTTGTGATTTAATATTTGCCATAATTTACTACCTCTTTCGATACGAAAATGATTTTATCATAAAAGAAATAGTAAAAGCAAATACGAATTGATAAAATATATCACTAGGAAAAAGTGATTAATATGAATAAAAAAGATTTAAGAATAGTTTACCTTGGAACACCAAAAATTAGTGCGATAGTTTTAGAAAAATTAATCGAAAATGGTTATAACATTTTAGCAGTGGTCTCTCAAGCTGATAAACCACAAGGAAGAAAAATGGTTTTAACACCAACCGAAACAAAATTAATTGCTCAAAAACATAATATTCCAGTCTATCAACCTATTAAAATTCGCGATGATTACACTTTTTTAGAGGAGTTAAAGCCAGATATTTTGTTAACTATGGCTTATGGGCAAATCATACCTCAAGCAGTGTTGGATATACCTAAAATAAAAGCTTTAAATTTGCACGGATCGATTTTACCTAAATATCGTGGCGCAAGTCCAATTCAAGCTGCTTTGTTAAATGGTGATAAAACAACCGGAATCACATTAATGGAAATGATCGATAAAATGGATGCCGGAAATATGTTTTATAAAAAAGAAATTGATATTTTAGATGAAGATAATTACGAAACTTTGTCCTTAAAACTTGGTAATTTAGCTTATGAAACATTTGATGAAGGCATCGAAAGCGTACTTAACGGTGAAAATGGAGATGTTCAAGATGAAAATTTAGTTACTTTTACTAAAAAGATTAAACCTGAAGAAAGTGAATTAAAATTTTCTGAAAGTGCCGAAAATCTTGTTAATAAAATTAGAGCTTTCTATAACGATCCTGGCACATATTTCGTTACAAAAATTAATGGTCAAGACACTAAAATCAAAGTTAATAAAGCGGTAGTGGTTAAAAAAGAAAGTACTAAACCAGGTAATATTTTTGAATATGATAAAAATGGCTTTATTATCGAAACATCTTCAAATATGATATCTATTTTATCTTTACAACTTCCAGGTAAAAAAATGCTTGATTTCAAATCGTTTTTTAACGGAAATCAAAAATTATTTGAAAAAAATACTAATATTTAATGAAAACTTTAGAATTATCCGTCCATCAATTGGTTGATTTTGTCCTGCGTCGAGGGAGTTTAGACACTCGAACTTTTAACTCGATGACAATGCAAGAAGGAACAAAAATTCACAATATTTATCAATTAAAACAAGGTTCGAATTATGTCAAAGAATATCCTTTGAGTGGATTTTTTCAATACGAAGATAATTTAATCCGTTTATCTGGCAGAGCAGATGGAATAATTCTTGATGAAGTGCCAATTATTGAAGAAATTAAATCTACAAACACAGATTTAGATAAATTTTATAAAGAGAATGAAGAGTGGCATTTAGGACAAGCGATTTGCTATGCCTATTTATATTCTCGCGAAAAGAAATTGAATAATATTGCTGTAAGATTAACCTATATTTCACAAATCGATAATTCTATTAAAAAACACGATTTTGACTATAATATCGACGAATTATCCGAGAAAATTCATAGTTATTTTGATGTTTATTTTCAATTTGAGCGAATTCTTGATGTTTTAAGAGATAAAAGAAACACATCTTTAAACGAAATTAGTTTTCCGTTTGGAGAAATTCGACCAGGTCAAAAAGATTTAATCGATTTTACAAGCGAAACGATTGATAAAGTTGAAATGAATTTTGCTGAAGCAAGTACTGGAATTGGAAAAACAATTGCAACTATTTTTGCAACTTTACCATATATAAAATCTGGGAAAATTGATAAAGTTTTCTATCTTTGCCCAAAAAATACGAATTTTGAAAACTCTAAAAAAGCTTTAACAATCTTACAAGATTATGGATACAAATTATCTTTTGTTGAATTGAGGGCAAAAAGTAAAATGTGTCCATATAAACTTGAAAAAAATTGCAATCCTTCAGATTGTCCTTTAACAGTTAATTATTACACAAAACTTAAAGATGCTTTGATGGAAGCGCTTAAAAAATACGATTCTTTTAATAGCGAAACAATAAAAGAAGTAGCGAAAAAATTTGAAATTTGCCCATTTGAGTTTTCGTTAGAACTATCTTTATATTCAGATTTTATAATTTGTGATTATAACTACGCTTTTCATCCAATTGCATATTTAAGAAGATTTTTGGATGCACCAGATAAGGTTTATCACCTATTCGCTTTAGTAGATGAAGCACATAACTTAATTGATAGAGCTCGTGACATGTTTACCATTTCTTTTACAGAAAATGGCTATAAAATTATCAAAAATGATTTAAAAAATCATAAAACACCACGTTTAAAGAAAATAATAAGGCAAATTAATCAAGATTTAAGATTATTTAATGAATTTGACTTTACAAATGGTCCGATAATTTTAGAAACTCTCGATAATATGTTCGTTTCGCATCTTGAAAATTTTAGAAATGAAATAAGCGTTATTGAAGCTGAAAATCCTAATTTAAAATTGATAAAAGCA
>CALVRY010000106.1 GCA_944358755.1 uncultured Bacilli bacterium | reverse complement strand
TGGGATTATAAAGATGTGCCAGAAAAACTCTGGACACTTAAACCTTTAAGTGAAATGTGGGGAATATCAAGAGGATTTGAATCAAGACTAAATAAACTTGGATTATACACTGTTTATGATGTAGCTCATTATGAAAAGGCCTTATTAATCGAAAAATTTGGAATAATGGGTGAAGACATATACGAGCACGCTAATGGTCGAGATGAAAGCAATATTAGAGATAAATATATCCCAGTAAATAAGAACTTATCTCTTGGACAAGTTTTAATGAGAGATTATACAATCAAAGAAACGCGTCTTGTTTTAAAAGAAATGTGTGATGAATTATGTATTAGATTAAGACAAACTCATTTAAAATCTACAGGAGTATCTTTAATGATTCGTTATTCTTTTACATCTAACTTACCACCATTTGCTCATCAACTACATCTTGAAGCTACCGATTTAAATAGTGATTTATCAAAAGCCATTTTATATTTATTTGATACTTATGTTGAAGATGGATTTATTAGACAGATTGGTATTTCTTACGGTGGTTTAGTTGAAGAAAAGAATGAACAATTATCGATATTTAAAAATTTAGAAGCAATCGATAAAGAAAGAAACCTATATCATGCACTTGACGAAATTTCAAAAAAATATGGAAAAAATAAAGCTCTAAAAGCTACTAGTTTATTAAAAGAATCGACTATAAAAGAAAGACATAATCAAATTGGCGGACACCGCCGTTAAATTTTTAAAACAATTTTAAAAAATTAATAAAATTTTTTATTTCAAATAATGCGCATTTTATCATATTTTCTTGATATTTATAAAAAATATTTTAATTTTTATGAAAATTTTTTTAACTTTTTTTGATTTCATCGCCTTTGTATTAAGTGAAAGGGTATAAAGTGGACAAATAGCCAAATTCACTTTAAGTAAACTTTCATCTAAAAATATAAGGAGGTTTATCAATGTAGTAATTTGCTTTTAACAATCTTTTAACACAAGGAGGTACTCAATAAATTGCAATACATTTACATCGCTCAAAAGGTTTCTCTGAAACCTAACAAGGATCCTAAAAACCTATTATCCCAACTCTTCGGTGCCACTCGATTTATTTATAACTTCTCATTAGAGAAATTTTATAAATCGATAGAAGAAACTGGGGAAATCTTATCTTCAGGAAAATTAAAAAATCATTTTCTCTTAAATCGTTCTAAGTTTGATTTTTTGAAAGATTTATTTCACGAAACTACTGATAAAGTCTTTGATAATTTATCAAAAGGAATAAGAATATATAAAGAAGAAATTCAAAAAAATCATTCTTACAAATTGAAATTTAAGAAAAAATATTTAGACAATTCGCTCTTTCTTTATGGAAGTCATGTTAAAATTGTCGAAAAAGTGACTAGCAAAAGAAAGTTCCTTTATTTCGATGGATTAAGTGAACCAATCAAAATAATGGACAAGTTACGTTTTGATGCGCCTATTATTTCCGTTACAATCAAGAAAGATCATAAAAAATATTACGCTTCAATTCTTTATAGAATTAGCAAAACTAAATACGAACAATCTCATAAATTCTCTTTCTTAAGAAACAACAAGTTCATCGGAATTGATTTAGGCATAAATAAAACCTTAACTACTTCTGCAGGATTAGTGATAGATACACCTTTATTCCTAGAGAAAGCTAAGAAAAAACAAAAGAGAATGAGTCGAGCTTTATCAAGAAAAGTCTGCACTAAAACTGAAAATGGTGAGACTATTGAGTCTAATAATTACCAAAAACACGTTTTAAAAATTGCAGAATTTCACAATAAAATCACAAACAAAAGGAAAGATTATATCAAAAAACTTTCCTCGGTTTTAGTTCGCAATTTTGAAGGTATTTGCATGGAGGATTTAGACGTCAAATCACTTCAACAAAATAAACACTTCTCTAAAAAGGATATCGATTTAAATTTTTACGAAACATCTGAAACTATTAAAAAGAAAATGGATTCTATAGAAGGTCGTATATTTATGAGAGCGGATCGATATTATCCAAGCACTAAAAGATGTTATAAATGTGGAAACATTAAAGACAATATGCTTTTAAGCGATAGAGTTTACCGTTGTGAAAATTGCGGAACTATTATTGAAAGAGATTTCAACGCTGCTTGTAATCTCTTTAAATATATGAAATCAATCATAGGGCGTGGATCGTCCAAATTAAAGTCTGCGGAGAAAGAAAAAATCTCAAAAGATTGCATTAACAATAATTTGAGATTTTATTTCGTTGAACCAGAAAATGTTGTTAATTTATCTAACTATAATAATCAAGTTAGTAATAACAAATTAATTACAACTCCACATATTTAATTTATAAATATTAGTACGGCGGGTTACGTCGGAATTGACGGCTGTGGAGTTCATAAAGGTCTAATTAACAATTAGGCGAACTATGAAACAGCAAAAGATGTAAATGTATGTTATTTTTTACTTAGCTTCTTGTGCAAATATCTAATTAAAACAATAACTTCATGAATTATTAAAGGAATAACAGAGAATCCTATTGTTATGAGCCATTCGCTCCAATCAAGGTTAGCTGTTGTGAATAAAGTTTGTACCCCTGGAGTCTCGATAACAAAGAGTTGTAAAGCAATACCTACGGCAAATGCGACTAACATCATCCAATTCTTGTCTTTAAAAACATGGACAAAACTTCTATTAACATCTGACATTCCAATCATATGGAAGAGTTCGGAGAAAGCTAAGGTGGTAAACGCCATAGTCTGTGCCTGGTGTAAAATATCTGGATTATTTGCATATAAATTTTTAATTGCCACAAAATCAGATGCACCATGTAACCAACCACAACTAAAGTAAGAGATTAAGACACCAATAGTAAGAATAGCTCCATATAATAGTGTATTCTTCATTCCACCTTGAGCGAAAATACCTTCTTTAGGGTCGCGTGGTTTCTGTTCCATAATGTGAGGATTTACTGGATCCATACCTAATGCAATTGCTGGCAATGAGTCAGTTAATAAGTTGACCCATAATAAGTGAATTGCAATTAATGGAGCAGGTAAACCAAGGCAAATAACTACAAACATTGCTAAGACTTCAGCAATATTACTACTTACTAAGAAGATAACTGTCTTTTTAATATTGGCGTAAATACCTCTACCTTGTTCACAAGCTTTTTCAATTGAAGCAAAGTTGTCATCGGTCAAGACCATATCTGCCGCTCCCTTGGCAACATCGGTGCCTGTAATACCCATTGCTATTCCGATATCAGCCCCTTTTAATGAAGGAGCATCATTAACGCCATCACCAGTCATAGCACAAATATTTCCATTTGCTTGGAAAGCTTTAACAAT
>CALVRY010000105.1 GCA_944358755.1 uncultured Bacilli bacterium | reverse complement strand
TTATTGTATCTCCGAAGTAGTCGTAGTTGATTATTAATCCACTTGACAAGCTGTTTCCTAATGTTTCTATTGAACTAAAGTCATTATAATTTGTATCGATTAATCCATCGCCATCTTTGTCTTGAGTGTCGTATAAGAATTTATGACCATTGTAAGTGCCGCCAACAAAATCGTAACCTAAACCAGTTATTGTATTAGTTAAAAGCTCTTGATGAGTTGTGAGTTGATATGTGTCATCATGATTTTGAACAATTACATAATCATCTGTTACTAAATCAATTCTTCCGACATCATCAATTAACTCCATGCTTCCATTAGAAGCAACAGTGTAACAAGTTGAACCAATTTCAGCAACCATACCACCATTTAGTTTATAATAGTCAGCATTAAATAAATTATCATCATAAACATAATATTTTGTTGGAGTTAAACTATCTTCGATTTCAGCAGCATAAGTTAATCTGCTTAAACTACCGTCTTCTTCGATAAATCTAACTTTGACAAGTTGTCCATAATAAACGCTGACCTCATCATTAATATTTCTAGCATAATATTTTGGACTGCCTACAATTATGAAGTTGACGTCATCAGTGTAATAAGTATCACCATTTTTTAAATCAAGAGCATAAGCCCAAGATTTATAAGTTGTTTTACCAGTTGTTGGGTTTGTTTCGTTTTCATTGTAAACAAAATATACAGCACTATCGGTGTATAAAACTTTTTCAGTGCTATTCCCGCTTTCTCTAGGTAAATTAGCGATGAAATTACCATCTTTATCGTAAATCGTTTTTCCATCTGTCAACCAATCAGAGTTCATGTGCCCATTATAAAGAGGTTGTCCAATGATGCTATCTTCTGTAACTGTAGGGAAGTAAGTTTCATAGTCTTCTCTAGTATCTTTATAAATGTAAACGCCATTTACTTCCTCAAGAATGTGATAGGTGAATCCATTTATACCTGTTTCAATATCAGAATATGTATCGTTTATGATGTAATAATTTTTGTCTCCTACAGCATGAGTAAAACTTTGTAAGTTGTGTTCTGTATAATCGGTTCTATAGGACAATATTTTATTACCTTCGAAGTCATAAACTTGATGATATTCATAATTTGATGGATAAAATCCAGAATTATCAATTCGTGTTTCGATAATTTCGAAATATGGGCCATTATTTGGAGTATTGGTTACTATTTCAGCAGAATGAGTTGATGCTTTGTAATCAATTTTACAAATTTCTTTGCCTGTCAAATAGTTAAAGTAAGTATAAGTAGTGACGTTTTCCGATGATGAATCAAGAGGGTCGGCTGGTTTAAATTCAGTGTAATAACCGACTTGGCTTTTGAATCTGCCATTCATTGGAGAAACTAAATTAATAGTTCTATCAGTAAATTTGAAATTAGCTGTTATATCTTCAACATCTGCAATATGATTTATTGTTTTTGTTGCTCCTTTAGCTAATTTTTCCATTACTGAATAAGGAATTCTATTTAGCTTTTCCCAAGTTGGTTCATCAACAGGATCTTCTGTCGTGTCACCTCCTGGTGTTGGCTCAGGTTCAACAGTTCCTGGGTTCTGCTCATCGCCACCAGGTTCTTCAGGAGCTGGATCTCCACAAGAACAAGACGTGACGAATAAGGCAGAAAATAATAAAAGTAATGATTTTTTTATTTTCATATAAAAGTCCCCTTTGTTTTCTTAATTGTATCAAAAAAAACGTCAGCTATGTGATAAAAAATTTCATTCGAAAGCAAAAAATGCACCGTGAAAAAAATGTCCGATGTTTTCACGGACATTTAAAAAGTAAAAAATAGTTTAAATTTGCAGGGTTTTATTAAAAAGTAATGTTTTTAAACTCTGCATTTGTTAGTTTTTTGAGGTCAACAACCTTCATATGAACTTGAAGTCCAACGTGCCCTCCGCTTAGAAAAATTTTGTCAAATTGAAGTGCTGTGTCATCTATTGTGACTTTATAATTCTTTTTCATGCCAATTGGAGAACAACCTCCATGAACATAACCAGTTACTTTTAATAAATCCTTAAAAGGTATCATTTCAACAGATTTTTCACCAACTGATTTTGCAGCTTTTTTGAGGTCTAACTCTTTGTTAACTGGAACGAGAAAGGCATAAAATTCTTTGCTTTTTCCTTGTGTAATCAAGGTTTTAAAACAAGTTGATGGATCTTCACCAAGAATTTTAGCAATATCGTTACCAGTTAAAGTTTGATCTATTTGATACTCACGAGTTTCATATTCGATTTTATGAGCATCAAGTATTCTTAAAGCGTTAGTTTTCATTAAAGTTTTAAATTTTTTGGGTCGACAAGAAGTGCTTTAGTTTTGATTTCTTCTTCAAGCAAAGCGATAAAATCATCGATAGAAACAGTAATTTGCTTTTCAGTGCCATATTTTCTATAGGTAACTGTGCCATTTTCAACTTCTTTATCACCAATAACTAAAGAATAAGGGACTTTTTTGATGACAGAATTTCTTAATCTATAACCGAGTTTTTCATCGCTATCATCAATTTCAACTCTAATGTCGTGTTCTCTTAATTTTTTAGCGACTTCTTGAGCATAATTATCGTGGATATTGTGGCTTACAGGTAAAACTTTGACTTGAAGAGGTGCACACCAAAGTGGGAATGCGCCAGCAAAATGTTCAGTTATAATACCAATAAATCTTTCAAATGAACCAAGAATTGCTCTATGAAGCATAATTGGTCTTTCTTTTTCGCCTTTTGAATTGATATAGACACAATCAAATCTTTCTGGAAGATTCATATCAAGTTGAATAGTGCCACATTGCCAGATTCTTCCCATACAATCTTTAAGTTTGAAGTCGAGTTTTGGTCCATAGAAAGCACCATCTCCTGGGTTAATTTTAAATTCGTGACCGCTTGCCTTACATGCATCAGCAAGGATTTTTTCACTTTGTTCCCAAATTGCATCATCCCCAATATAGTCAGATTCAGGTTTTGTAGATAAAACAATTGAGTAATCTAAGCCGAAAACTGAGTAAATTTTGTCGTATAAACCAAGAAGAGTCTCGATTTCATCTTTTAATTGATCACGAGTACAGAAGATGTGAGCATCATCCTGAGTGAAGCATCTAACTCTAAATAAGCCATTTAATGCGCCGCTTGCTTCATGTCTATGAACTTGACCAAGTTCGCCAAGTCTAAGTGGTAATTCTTTATAAGAATGTCTTTCGCTATTATAAACAAGGATTGCACCAGGACAATTCATAGGTTTAATTGCGTAATCTTTTTCATCAATTTTAGTGGTGTACATATTTTCTTTATAGTGATCCCAATGTCCACTAGTAAGCCATAATTCTTTAGAAAGAATAATAGGTGTCTTGATTAATTTAT
>CALVRY010000104.1 GCA_944358755.1 uncultured Bacilli bacterium | reverse complement strand
GGGTATAGCCCTATAACCGCACACGCAAACGCCGTCCGCATTATACGAATGTTCCGCTTTGCCGCTTATCTCGTCGCTATGTTCACAGGTAGCTTCATGCCAATGATACGTTTCATTTGTTGTCCATTCTTCAGAGTAGCTATGTCCAGTAGCGTCGATTGGTTCAGTCCTAGTAGTTTCACACACTGTACAGGTATAAGTTTTTACACCTGGTTCTAAACAAGTTGCTGGAGTGGTAATTTCACCATCATCCCAACTATGTCCTGTAGCATTAATAGTTTCAGTTTTTGTATCCTCACAGGTAGTACAAGTATAAGTCATTACACCATCAGTCTCGCATCCTTCAGGGGTAGTAACTTTACCACTATCCCATGTATGTTCAGCATAACTATCTCTTTCGCCGCTATGCTCACAAGTAGCTTCGTGCCAGTGATGAGTGTCATCTGATGTCCGTTCCTCAGCAAAAGTATGAGTGTGTGCTTCTTCTTGAGGACCACATGAAGTAAGAGTCATTGAGGACACTACACCAGCGAATATTTCGAGGGTAACTAATATTTTACTTACTAATCTCATATCTGTTGTCTCCTTTTTCAATAGTTTTTTATACGATATAAATTGTGGTTAGATCTCTTCCTTAGTATGAGTGGCACACTACACTAGTATGCAGTATCTTCCTACCTAAATTATCTTGCCATTATCAAAATTGTCTTAAACCTTAAGTATAATATAGCATAAAAGCTAGTTTTAATCGACCGTTCTCGTTCATTTTCTCAAATAGCGTCTCATCTTTTTCCACACCACTCCCCCTTCTATTAGCGTGTAAGCTTAATAGAACAGAGAAAAGTTTGCACTAGTTTAATTCGTTCGCACTACGTAAGCATTTTCTTTCACGGTATCCTCTAATTTTTTTAGCATAATCAGACATATGGTCACCTCAAATGGTTATCAGTATTTCAACATAAACTAGGTTTAATTTCGATATTTTCATAGAACTTTTACAGGATTTTTTCTTAAAAAAGGATAAAAAGTTTTTTGTGAGACAAAAAGTTTATTGTGCTATAAAAAGTTTTTAGTGCAAAACCACAAAATAAAACTTCATAGGTTAGGATGTTTAGTCAGTTATACTAAATTTATGTTAATAATGTGCTAATTTTTGCTAATTTTGGCACAAAAAAAGGTTTGAATAGCCGTTTTTAGCGTATCAAACCTATGCTTTCAATATGCTTATACTTTCCATAGTTAAGATAATTTAAAAATTATTGAATTTATCAAATCACTTACTTTGTTTTACTCATATAAATTTCAAATTCTTTATAAGAGTATTTTTATTAGCGAAAAATGCATATTTTTAAAAATTTCGCTTGTAATAACAATTAAAGAAATCTAAAATTTAATTAGCGAAAAATGCATATTTAGAAAGGAATCGTCAATAATGGAAATTAAGCGTGATTTTTACTTAAACAAACTTATTGAAAGAAGAAATAGCAAGGCTATTAAAGTAATTGCAGGAATTAGAAGGTGTGGAAAATCATATTTAGTATTTAATTTATATAGAGATTACTTAATAAAAGATGGAGTAAATAAAGATAATATCATCACTTTCGCCTTTGACGATGATGACGATATCGACAAATTGGACAAATATTACGAAAACGAACCAACAAAGGTTTTAGATCCTTTAACTAGGACTTTTAAAGTTAATTCGAAGAAATTTCGTGCTTTTATAAAAGATATTACAAATGAAAGCGAGCAATATTACATACTTTTAGATGAGATTCAGCAACTTGAAAATTTTCCTGGAACACTGAACTCGCTTTTAAAAAGAGAAAATTTTGATGTTTATGTAACTGGAAGTAATTCGAAATTATTATCTAGCGATATTATCACTACTTTTAGAGGTCGTGGAGATATCATCAAAATATATCCACTATCTTTTAAAGAATACTTTGAAGCTCAAAATTTAAGTTTTGATGATTGTTATCGTAATTTTTCATATTTTGGTGGAATGCCATACATTCTTTCTTTAAATAGCGAAGAGCAAAAAAGCAGTTATTTATCGAATTTATATAGCGAAATTTATGTAAAAGACATTTCAGAAAGATACAAGATCAAAAATGAAGATTCTTTAGAAAGACTAATAAACATTTTAGCTTCTTCAATTGGATCACCATGCAGTCCAACAAGTCTTGAAAACGTTTTTAAGTCAAAAATAAAAGTAAATTATCACCATGATACAATTAAAAAACATATTGATTACTTAAAAGATTGCTTTTTAATCTCGCAAGTTGACAGGTTTGATATTAAAGGTAAAAATTATATAAATTCTGGTTCAAAATATTACTTTACTGACCTTGGTTTAAGAAACGTTCGACTTAATTTCCGCCAAATTGAAGAAACTCACATAATGGAAAATATAATCTATAATGAATTAATAATCCGAGGTTTTAATGTTGATGTCGGCGCCATTGAAACAATTGAAACTAATTTAAACGGCAATTCAGTAAGAAAAAATATCGAAGTTGATTTTGTGTGTAATCAAACCGATAAAAAGCTATACATTCAATCTGCTTATATGATTTTAGACGAAGCAAAAATGCATCAAGAAGAAAGATCTTTATTAAAAATTAATGATTCGTTTAAGAAAATTATCATAGTTAGAAATGATGTTCGCACTCACTATAACGATAATGGAACATTAATTATCAGCTTAAAAGATTTTTTGTTAAACAATAATTCATTAAATTATTAAATTTTGTGCTCCTGGTAATTTTAATTTAGCGTTAATAATAAAATCTAATAGTTAATTATCGACTAAATTTTTATAATATTTTTGTGGAACGGAACAAGATACAAAAAGAAAAACGTGAATCGTTAAATTATACATTTAAAGATTTAAAGAATTTAACTAAAATACCTATTTTTCGCTTAAAAGATATCGAAAATGGTCTTGCATACCCTCGAAAAAAAGAAAAAATCAAATTAATTGAAGCGCTTCATATCTCTAAAGAAGATTACGATGAAAATAGTGATTTACATTATCCATACCTTTTTAAAAAAGAAGAAAAAGCTAATAAAATAACAAATTTTCTTTCTACAAAAATTTACGTTAATTATATCTCTTCTTTTTAGCATTATTTTTTCAATTTCATTAGGTTTTTCAATTAGAGAATGTATTCCTCATGCTTATAATGTTCCTTCTTTTTACGATGAAAATTTAATTCAAATAAGGGAAGATTTAATTAAAAAGTCTGCAAAAGTCTACTCAAATTATGTTTTTTCAATCACTCAAGAAGATGCAAAAATTGACTATATTTTTAATGAAAATATTAATTATATTTCAGATAGTAAAATAAATTATTCATTTACAAATGAAAATTAAT
>CALVRY010000103.1 GCA_944358755.1 uncultured Bacilli bacterium | reverse complement strand
ACGCCATTACTATTGTTGATGGAATTTATCTTTTTAATTCCTTAAATAACGAAAAACTTGATGATTGCTTATTAGATCAAATAAAAAACGCATCAATTATAGTTGTGTCTAAGCAAGAAAATTTATCAAGTGAAGATAAACAATTAGTTAAAAATAAACTTCATCTTTTAAATTCATTGGCTTCAATTATTATTGATCAACATTATTCAACTTTAAGTGATGATTTCTTTAAATCACTATTTTTAAATAGACTTGATGAAGAAAAAGTTGAACAAAGAAAAATAAAAGCTCCGCCATTTACAAATTTTGCTTTAAAAGAATTTATCAATTTAAAGAATCCAACAGAACTAATTTCAATATTAGAGGATGTTTCAAGAGGACTTTATGGAGATATTTAAAGAGCAAAAGGCTTTGTAAAATTGCCTAATCAAATACTTCACTTTGAATTTACAAATGGTCTATATACCATTGAAGAATATTCAGGTGAAGAAGTTGATAATGAAGTTGTGTTTATAGGTTATACCATCGATAAAACTAATTTAAGAAATCGATTTATCAAAATTGAATAAAGTGCACTTAATCTAAAAATGTTAAGTGCTTTTTATTTAGTTGGTCACCTTTACGAAAAACAAGTTGAGAACTTTTAAAAACATAAAAAAGTGGAAAAATACTATATTTTTTTAAAATTATTGGAACTTTTTTACAAAAATTTAGGAAAAATTAAAAAAAGTACTATTTTTTGAAATATTTCCTATATTTTTTATCAATTTCATTAAGTTTTTTAGGGAAAAGATTATAGAAAACGGATTTGTGATCTTTTAAAAAATCTCCTTTTATATAGGGATTAATTATTATTTCTTGAAAATTATATTCCCCATTTACTTTCCATTTTTGAAGCATTCCAATCTTTATTGCATCTTTTGGGCAAGAAAAAGAACATCTCATGCACATAATGCAAGTCGACTTAAATTTATACTTATTGTTGATTAAATCGATACTTTTAGTAGGACAGTTGTTCATGCATTTGTTGCAGTGAATGCATTTATTATAATCGACTTTATAAAAATAAGAATTTAGTGGTCCACCAAGCCTTTGAATTTTAAAGATAAATGAATTCAAAGCGTATAAATAGTTTTTTCTAAATTTTAGTTTTATACCATGTGTTAATTCATAAACTAATATATCTAATAATTTTTCATCATAATTTAATAATTCTTTAACAAAATTATCTACATATCTAAAGTGAATATTGTATGGAAGTAAAAAATGGTATTCGCCTAAATAATCGCCTTTTGATTTTTGAATTTTTTTAATTAACGAGTACGAAGAAGAATTATTTAAAGCGAGAGGTTCTCCACTTTGTTTAGCGATTAGATATTTTTTATTAGCTGGAAATTTCAATTTTTTAACATATTTGTCAAAAATTATTGGCATATTAAATGCATAAATTGGATAAGAAAAAATGATTAAGTCATATTTATCTAATGAGATTGGCTTTGACTCTGAATCAATTGAATAAGTAATAGTGTGATATGAATTATCATCGAGTTTAGCTTTGATTTTATTTGCTAAAAATCTTGTATTTCCAGTTCCGGTAAAATAAATAATTATCGCTTCCATATGTCTTTAAATTCGTTTGTTAATTCGTAAATTTTTTTATTTTCAGTCTCATTAAACATTTTTTTATTTAATTTATAAATTTTTGGATATCCCCACATATGAAATAATCCTCGTGGACCAACCCATTCTTCATCTTTTATTTTTAAAGAAGCGGCATATAAAATTGGTAAAGCGCCTTTAGCACTAGACATAAAAATGAGGCGCATAAGTTGTGGAACAAAGACATAAAATAATTTGTTATATGCTTTATTCTTTTTATTAAAAAGATTTGTGACAGCTACACCTGGATGAGCAAAAACGATATTGTAATTATTTTCTTTTCTTAATATATCTAAATAAGAAAAAAGTAAGTGTTTAGAAATACCATATCGATGAGTTTTATTTTTGTCTTTATTTAAACAATTTAAGAATGATTCTTTATTTTTAAAAAGTTCTTGTTTATGTTTAAAATTAAAAGAAGATGTAACACTACTTGTTATAATAACTTTTGTTTTCTTATGTATTTCTAAAAGCGATTTTATGAAAAAAGCAGGCGAGAAAAAGTTTACAAAATAGGTTTTTTCAACCTCGTGTTTAAGTTCGTATTTTTGATGATAAATTCCGCTAATATTAAAAAAATAATCAAGTTTTGCAAGGTTTTTAAAAAATAATAATGAATTTGCAAGGCTTATTTTATCTAAATAATCAAAATAAATTACTTGAATTTTATTATGATATTGTTCTTCTAATTTATTTTTTAATTTGTTACCTTCTTTAAGATTTCTTACCAACAAGATAAGATCGTTATTTAAATAAGAAAGATAAGTTGCAATAGAAGAACCAATTCCTCCTGTAGCACCATTTAAGGCAACTACTTTGTGTGTTAAATCCTTAATATTTGAATCTACCCATTTTAAAAAATCTTGTTCGTTGCTTTTCATATCTTTTATAATTTTATAGTAAAAAAATAAAATATGTAGGAAGAAATTTATGAAATTTATCAAAATTAAAGCAAGTTGGGAAGATTATCCAGATAGGTTAAACAGAACTCTTGTTATTAGAGAAGACCTATCTTTATATGATTTAGGCGTAACTTTATGTAAACTTTTTAAAACAAAATTTGAACATATGTTCCTTTTTGAAGGTGATAATTGTGTTTATGAAGACGAAACACGGGTTTTAGACTCTTTAAAAAGAGCCTATGATTATAAGAAGAAAAAAGCTTTAGATGTTTTATTAGATAATAAGAAATTGAAGTTTATTTATGATACGGGTGAATATTATTGTATTATAGTAAAGAAAATATCTAAACAAATTTACGAGTATCCTATTTTATGCGATGCTTTGCTTTTAGAAGCAAATGGCGACGGAATATTTGAAGATAATATAAGTGGACTAGTTGACTTAATGGAAGGGGAAATTGATGAAAATAGTCTAGTTAGTTTTGGTGAAGAACTCCCCGAAGATTATAACTTCGATGTTGCTTTTGATATTGACTATATTAATTACATGCTTATTTTAAATATTCCGTTTTTTGAATCTTGGCAAGATGATGGAAGAAACGATATTGTTTTTGAAGAATATAGTGAAGATTAATTGATATCCAGACTTTAAAAATAACTTGTTTAAAAGCCTTGCAATTGAGTATAATTTTAAGGCTGGCTCCTTGTTGAAATTGGTAGACAAGGTAGACTCAAAATCTACTGGTAGTGATACCGTATCGGTCCGAGTCCGATAGGAGCCACCAAAATCTTAAAAATGCACGATAAATATCGTGTTTTTAT
>CALVRY010000102.1 GCA_944358755.1 uncultured Bacilli bacterium | reverse complement strand
ATTATCTTTAATTGGAATTTATTCAGGCAAGGAAGGTAGAATGGTTTATCCAAATAGTGATATAACTTATTATACTGATATTGTCTTTTTGGCTCGCATTAATTAAAATGAAATAAAAATTAATCCACTTGATAAAGAAAGCAAAGAAATTAAATTTTATTCATTTGATAAAATCGATATTTCTCGTTGCTTAAAAATGGATCAAAAAGTTTTGAATAATTACTTTGTAAAAAAGCAAAAAGAAGTAATTATTGATTAAAATCTCTGCAAATCTAAAGTATTTTTGAAATTATGGAAAAAACTTATCGTTGTATATTATCTAATATGTGCATGATTTATAAGGATGACAAGATCCTTGTAATTGAACGCACAAAATCCGATTGGCCTGGTCTTTCTTTCCCTGGAGGGCACGTCGAAGAAAATGAAACTCTTGAAGAAAGCGTAATTCGTGAGATGAAAGAAGAAACTGGATTAACAATAGTTAAACCTAAACTTTGTGCTATTAAAGAATGGGATTGGGGAGAAGGGGTAAGATATTTAGGCCTACTTTATAAATGCGACAATTTTAGTGGCGAATTAAAAAGTAGTGATGAAGGTAAAGTATTTTGGATTGATAGAAAAGAACTTTCAAAATATAAACTTTCTATGGATTTTGAAGAATTATATAAATTAATTGATGAGGCTTAATATGGAAGTTAAAATTTTAGCTTTAGGAAGTAGCATTACAAAAGGATATGGAAATAACGATATCTCTTTTGTTGAAATGCTAAATGATTATAAAGATGAAGAGATAAGTTTTGATGTTAAAAAAGAAGCAATTAACGGCACGACTTTAGCAAATTTAAACGCAAAATCTTATCTTTCTCGTTTAAGAAATTATTCATATGATGATTTAAAAAAATATGATTATGTTTTAATTCAACTTTCTACTAACGACATATTTAGAATTTTTAGGAAACACAATAAAAATCCTGAAAAAACTACAATCGGAGCAATAGAAGTTATTTTTGATTACTTAAGAGAAAACTTTAGTGGACAAATTATCTTTTATACTTGCTTTATGAAAAGAAATTCACGTTATGAAAATCTAATAAATTCGTTAAAAACCTTGCAAAACTTACATATTTTTCAAATTTTTGATTTTTATAACGATAATCAAATGTTAAATTCAGATTTTAAAAATATTATGTCGGATAATATTCATCCTAATGAAAATGGCTATAAAATAATGACTAAAAAAATGGTTGAATTCTTCAAAATTGATCAAAATCAAAACAAAATTTAAAGTTTTATTACCAGCACAATAATGAGAAAATACTTGATTTTTTACTTTATTATTATAAAATATAACGGCTAACGAAAAGACAACGCTTCGTTAGACTTCTCCTAGTAGCTCAACTGGATAGAGTGTTTGGCTACGAACCAAAAGGTTGCGGGTTCGACTCCTGCCTAGGAGGCCAGTTAGTACTTAAACCATCCGTAGATTTGTCTTCTTGGGTGGTTTCAACTCTCTTCGCATTTTTATTGCGAGGAGAGTTTTTTATTTGTTCGTTTTTTGTCACTTTTTCATCAAATTTTGCCGTTTTTTGAGGTAAAACTAGTGAAAAATTGCTAAAATCTATCGAATTTTCTTCAAAAATCTTATTCAGGTCATCATCAATTTTAAACACAATATTTATTGTTTTATCTTCAAAAACTTCAATTTTGTCAACTAATTGGGAAAAAATTTTAATGCTAATTTCTTTAAATAAATCATATCTTTTTCTCTCTTTTGTGTCGGGAATACTCGCACAAACTTCGAAACTTGTCCCCCACTTTTTAAGTCGAACCACTTTTGAAAATCTGTAATTTTTAAGCATAACTACCAATTAAATTATCGGCTCTCCGATTTTTTGCGGGGTATTTACGGGGTTTTGCATAAATTCCCCTTTTTTTATGTCAAAATTGACCCCGTGAAAAATTGCACAAAATAAAAAACCTCCTACAATAAGCTTTGTCATATTTCTAAGGAGGTTTTGTCATGTCTGACATTAATATTTTATCATGCTTACACATTGATACTACATCGTTACAAGAAGCAAAAGTTATTGATGAAACACAAGATTCAATAACATATGAAGTAAAAACTAGAAAAATGGATGTTGTTTGTCCTAATTGTAAACATACAACTTCATTAATAAAAGATTACACCACGAAAACTTATAGTTTTTATGGTCTTGGTCAAAAAACTATTATTATCAACTTTAAACAAAAAAGACTAAAATGCAAAAATTGCGGACATACGTTTGTTGAAAAAAATATCTTTAATGAATCAAGCAATTATAAATTAACAAAAAATCTTTTAATTGAAATTATTAAACAATTAAAAAATACAAGATCTATAAAATCTATTGCTAAAGATTTAGGTGTTTCTGAAACGATAGTATTTAAAGTTTTGGATACAATAAAACCAAAACACGGAACGATTGGAAAAATAATTTGTGTAGACGAATTCGCCAGAGTACACGTGGATGGAAAACTCGTATTGTCGGCGATTTTAGTTAATGGTGAAACTAAAGAATTAATTGATATTTTGCCTACAAGAAAAGCAAGTCAAGTAAGAGATTTTCTCTATGGTTTGAAAGATGAAGAGAGGCAAAAAATACGATATTTATCGATAGATATGCGGCAACCATATAAAGATGCTTTTAATACAGTATTGTCAAATCTAACAGTTGTTGTAGACAGATTTCATTTCGTTAGATACATTATACTGGCAATAGATAAAATCCGTATTAGAGTTATGAAAACTTTTTCGACAGATAGTGATGAATATTACATTCTTAAAAAGTTTAGAAATTATATTTTAAAAACTGAGATAAACGATAGTATCGAATATCTAAAAATATATCATGGCAGCTGGAAATGCAAAATGACTGAAAAAAAGATTGTTGAACTAATGACTAGTTATTCCGCAGAATTAAAAATTGCTTACGATTTTTTGCATTCATTCATGGTTTCATATAAAAAACGGAATTATGAAACAGCAAAATTTAAATTAAAAAGTTTAATCGATTTTTTGAATTTTCATAATGAGATAAGCGAGTTGTCTGACTTAGGTAAACTGCTTGCTAATTGGCAAACCGAAATAGAAAATTCTTTTTTATTAGTAGATGGTAAAACGATTAATAACGCAATTTGTGAAGGAATTAATAGGAAAATAAAATCGTTAAAAAATATTTCATTTGGTATCACAAACTTCGATCACTTGAGAAAGAGAATTTTTCTTATATATAAGAATTTTAACCCATTAGATGAAAATTTAGGGGACACTGTTCAGTAGTGCCCCGCAAAAAATAGAAGTTTTTTAATTTTTTAACACCCCGCAAAAAATCGGAGACCCGTTATATGGTATTGGTAAATAAATAACACCATTTTCTTCTCTACTGGATTATTCATAATTACCATGTGGAGGAAATTAATATGAG
>CALVRY010000101.1 GCA_944358755.1 uncultured Bacilli bacterium | reverse complement strand
AATCAAAATATTGTTGTTAGAGATAATAAGTTGTTTGAAAGAATAATGTCCGTTTATGATTCAATTCCTAATCAACTAGCAAAAGAGAATAATAAATTTCAATATTCATTAATTGGTAGAGGTGCAAGATCTAGTGCTTTTTATGACTCAATTGAATGGTTAATTGGTAGTGGTCTTGTTTATAAAGTTAAAAATGTAAAGCTAATTGAATCGCCATTAAGTTTTTTTCAGATTGATGATCAATTTAAAATATATTTTGCTGATACCGGACTTTTATTGCCATCTTATGGGAAAATAATTCAAGATATTTTACTTAGTGGAAATAGTGGCAATTTTAAGGGTGCAATTTATGAAAATGCGGTTTGTTCTTTATTAACAAAAAAAGGCATAAAGCCATATTATTATCAAAAAAGCAATAGACTAGAAATTGACTTTGTAATTGAAACAAAAAAATGTCCTATTGCTATAGAAGTAAAAGCTACTAATTCTAAATCAAAATCTTTAACTACCTTAATTGCTAATCCTCAAAATTATGGATCGAAAGAGGTTAAGTGCATAAAGTTTTACGAAAAGAACATTTCTTTTAACGCAGATTCAAAAATATTAAATTTGCCTTATTATTTGATTGATTTTATTAATTTTGAGGAATTGTTTTAGCTTCTTGAAATTTAATAGGTTTAATAAATAAAGGTTATTAATATGGGACTTGAAAAATTAAAGTATTACTTAAATACGTTAACAGAAGAAGAAAAAGATGAAGTTATATTAAGCTTAGCAACCAATCAAACTAGTAAAGATAATTTAAAAGAATTATTTATATTTGGTGAAGAAAGAGCAAAAAAATTATCTCATCTTATGATGAATATTTAGATAGAATTCAAAACGGAGATTTATACTTAACTGTTATTGATAGTGGTGAATATTGGACAAGTGATTCAGTTGTTGGGAAAGATGACCATCTTATCATTACCAATCTTAAATACATGATTAATAAGTTAAAAAGAATACTTGAAACTTCTCAAAGAAGATCAATTCTTGATTCAATAAGACGCTTATCAGATTTAGAATCTGAAATAAGAACATATGATGAATATGATGATAACTATTACGATGCTAATGAAGATCTTTTAATTAACTTATTAGATGATTTTGGCGAAGATGTTTCTTTTCTTAAAGATTTTGCATATTTAGGTATAACTATTCTGAGTGATGACTATTTAGATAGAGAAATTAATGCGGAGATTATGGATTTATTAATTGCCTTTAATGGAAGCATTAAGAATTAATGGAATTTTATCCTTTTAAGAAACATCGTTATCATGAAGCGGTGTTAAAAGGTTTAAAAAGATATTTAGGAAGTAAGAAGAAAGATAGTACAAATACTCGTGCAAACGGACTGTTTGAAGATATCTCTAAGATTGATTTATAGGTAAGAATATTAAATATACAAGTATATTTAATGATAAGTGGTATCTTTGCTATGGGAGCCCTTTTTGATATTGAAAAAGTTCGCGGGGAGGGGTTATAATTTTTGTAAGGAATTTTTAAATGCTTTATATATTTTTTTCTAAAAAACAGCAATTTAATAAGAGAAAATTTCCGACATCTGAATTGGTCTATAGATTTTTTGAATTGAATCTGTTCAATCCGAATATTTGTTTTATCGCTTTTCCTGGTTATATCTCTCGCTATAAAAGCGGAAATGATGCTATTTGTCGAGAAATCATACCTGGTTATAACTCTAAAGCATCAAAAACGCCTGTAGGTATTTTCTTCAAACCTTTACGATGTTCAATACAAAATGTTGTTTTTAAAGACTTGTGTGAAAAATTTCATTCCAAAACTACCAGTCACAAACAATTAGGGGCGTCATTGGATGATCATTCAAAAGTATTTTTTTTCTGCGAAGTTAATTTAAGCGAAAAAAGGCCTTTAAATGAAATCGATTTGATAAAGGCTTTTAAGAAAAAGACTTTAAAAGTAAAAGCAATTTTAGTAGGTTCATCAAATTTGTCAAAAACGACTTATTGTGGAGATAAGAAGGGGTTGGCCGATAAAGGTGAAACTGATGTATTTATAATTAAGTTGAAACATCTAGAGGATTTTGTCGATTTAGAGCCAATAAATACAAAAAATGTTATTACAAAAAATGGACAAGTGATTCAAAAAAATCGTGATAATTCTTTGAACCGAATTAACATGGAGAATTATTTTATTTCTAAACATATAAATGAATATGGCGATGAATATGATGATCAATGTTTGTCTGATATGTTATATTCCTACTTTAAGAAAAATAATGAATCAGAATAGTGTGCAAAATGTAGTTGGATTTTTATGCTTTTATTAAAAGTCATTATTTCTTGATAAGGATGGTTTCTATGTTCATCTCGTCTTTTATAGAAAAAAGTGAAAGGCCTGGTGAGTTGACCATTAAAACTTGTAAAACTTTTTGCTTAAAAGTATCACTAAAATTCTTGAAAGGTCTAAAAACTTATGAAAAACCAGAAATATTTATCTCTTATATTATTAGGTTTTACAACTATCTCGTTGGCTTCTTGTGGCACAACAAATACCCCAAAACCTTCAAGGAACTCAAAATATGTTTTAACTCTTGAACCTAATGAAACTTTCTTAAAATCTGAAAAACAATCACTTAAGAAACTAGCTAATGGAGAAGTTAAAGAAGTAATTGATTATGAATTTGTTGTTCCTGAAAAAGATATTAATGTTACTAATTACAATGACTTACTAATTGGTGCTAATCCATTACTTTTAACTCCAATTGCGGTTGAAATGATCGATGAAACAGTAGTTCGCACATTAACAGCAGAAGAAACCAAATCCGAATTTAATCCGATAACTGAATTTTCCCAATCAGGATATGGAAACGAAAATATCGATTCATCGTTATATAACACCGAGCAATTAAGAACATGTTATTCAATATCGCAATCTGAATCAGGTACGTTACAATCGAAATATTATAACGTTAGTATTGTTATCGAAGATAATGAAGCACCTGTATTAAATCAAGCAGGAGTTGCAGAACTTCCATTTACATTAGATATTGATTCAATCAAATCATCATTAAATGAATCGATACTTTCTTCTTTAACTGATAACAATTCAAATACAACATTAACAGTTACTTTAAAAGATGATCCAATATTAACTGGATTAACAAACTTAAACAGAGAACAAGTAATTCATTTTGATGCAACAGATAGTGATGGAAACAAAATCGAAAATCAAGAATTCAAATATAAACTTGTTGACATATTGAATTACTTCGAAAATATCGATGAATCAACAGTAACTAATATTTCATATAAATCTGCAAATATTGATTATATTACATCTAGTTTTTCAAGATATTCTGATATTTATCGGTATGAATTATTAAATGAAGAAGAACTTGTTACTAACGAAGGCTCTATTACTGAAGAACTAAAAGAAGTAATTAATAAAGAGCAAACAGCTAAATATGAAGTTTACGA
>CALVRY010000100.1 GCA_944358755.1 uncultured Bacilli bacterium | reverse complement strand
TGATAACTTGCTTTATGAATTAAAACTTGAATATAACAAAGCTAGACAACAAAAAATCACAAATGAAATTAATGAAATTGTTTCTGGCACAAATGATGCAATAGATTTTATTTAAAGGAGAGAAGACCATGCTAAAAATTACAAAAGTAAATGAAAAATTAAAAGAAGCTGATGTTGGTTATGTCGTCCAAGCGATTGGTCCAGTTATTGATGTCCGTTTTAATGATGGTCTTACTCCTTCTTTAAAAACTGCTTTAAAAGTTGAAATAAATGATGCATTAAATGAACACGCAAAAGATTTAGTTTTAGAAGTTTCTCAAGACATGGGGCACGATACTGTGCGCTGCATCGCTATGGGCCCAACCGAAGGAATTTCAAAAGGCTTAAAAGTTATTAACACTCATTCACCTATTAAAGTTCCAGTTGGACACAATGTTTTAGGTAGAATGTTTAATGTTTTAGGTCGACCAATTGATCGAAAAGGCGATTTTGTCCCTGAACACACGAGTTCTATTTATAACAATCCACCTTCTTTTGCAGATCAACCTACTTCTATCGAAGTTTATGAAACTGGAATTAAAGTTATCGATTTACTTTGTCCTTATTTAAAAGGTGGAAAAGTTGGACTTTTTGGTGGCGCAGGCGTTGGAAAAACCGTTTTAATCCAAGAATTAATTCATAACATCGCTGTCCAAAAAAATGGTTTATCTATTTTTGCTGGAGTTGGCGAAAGAAGTCGTGAAGGTAATGATTTATATAACGAAATGAAAGAAAGTGGTGTTTTAAATAACACAGCTCTTGTTTTTGGTCAAATGAATGAGACCCCAGGCGTGAGAATGCACGCCCCACTTTCTGCTTTAACTATGGCTGAATGGTTTAGAGATGTTGCTCATCAAGACGTTCTTTTCTTTATTGATAATATTTTTAGATTTACTCAAGCTGGAAGTGAAGTTAGTGCACTTCTTGGTAGAATGCCTTCTGCTGTTGGCTATCAACCTACCCTTGCTACCGAAATGGGTCAACTTCAAGAAAGAATTGCTTCTACAAGAGATGGCTCCATCACTTCTATTCAAGCAGTTTATGTTCCAGCAGATGATTTAACAGATCCTGCTCCTGCTACAACTTTCGCTCACCTTGATGCACGCACAGTTTTAGATAGAAATACCGCTGCACTCGGAATTTATCCAGCAGTTGATCCACTTGCAAGTAACAGTAATATTCTTGATCCAAATGTTGTTGGAAAAAGACATTATAAAGTCGCTCGTGAAATTCAAGAAATTCTTCAAAGATATAAAGATTTACAAGATATCATCGCTATTTTAGGTATTGATGAATTATCTGATCAAGATAAATTAATCGTTGATCGAGCAAGGAAAATTAGAAATTTCCTTTCTCAACCTTTCTTTGTTGCTGAACAATTTTTAGGAACAAAAGGAAAATATGTAAAACTTGAAGACACTATTTCTTCTTTTGAAAGAATTTTAAAAGGTGAAGGTGATAACCTTCCAGAAGCTGCTTTCTTATATGTTGGCACATTTGATGATGCAGTTGAAAAAGCTAAAATTTTAGAAGAAACAAATAAATAAAATGACTAATAAATTTTTCATTAAAATAGTTACACCAGAAAAAGTTTTTGAAGAACAAGAAATTGATCGTTTAACTTTTTTATCAAGCGAAGGCGAAGTTGTTGTTTTACCTCATCACGTTGAATATTTAGCAAATATTGAAATTTCTGTTTTATCAATCACAAAAGATGGAAAAGAAAAACATTATGCTGTAGGTGGCGGCGCCATCCATTTTAATGAAACAAAAAATTTAGCAACACTTACTTTAAATAGTATCATCGCGGTTGAAGATATTGATGTTGCAAAAACAAGACATCTTCAAGAAGAAGCCGAAAGAAAGCTTAAAACTGAACTTTCTAGACTTGAACATAAAGAGGAAGAAAGAGAGCTCAAAAAAGCACTTAATGAGTTATTTGCAAAAGGAAAATATCGAGAATAATTTTCAAAAACCCTGCAAAACCCCAATATTTTTTAAAAATACATATAAATTTAGGAATCTATAAGGACCAAAAAATAATTTTTGAAAATTCATAAAAAATTTATCAACTGAAAATTTTTGTGATTTGTCACAGAAATTTTCAGTAGCATTTTAATCATCTTTTCGTTTTTTACAATATTTTTTTGTATTTAAAATTTTGAATATTAAACAATTCACAAATTTATTAAAAAAATGATAAGGATTTTTAATTACCAAATTAAAAAAAAGCAAAAAATTAATCTAATCCGTATTTGAGAAATTTTTCTAAATTAATATGTCTAATAACACTTGTGGAGTAATCGATTGTATCAGTTGTGATAATTATTTTTTGATGTAAATTATCTAAATTTCGAAAAGCAGAAAACTCCCTATCGTATGCTTTAGAATCAACAATACTATAAGCAAGTTGTACAAAATATTCTTTTCCATCTTTTGAGGCATAAAAATCAATTTCTTTATCTACATTTCTATAAAGCTTTAATTTATATCCTCTAAATAAAAGTTCGTTATAAACAATATTTTCAAGATTATGATCTAAATCAAAACGATTATTATCTATGAAAAGCGAATTGAACGAAACGTCTCCACAATAAATCTTTTGGTAATATGCTAATTCTTCTTTGGTTTTTGTTGAATATTTAGATAATTCATCAATTAGATATGCGTCTTTTATATATTCGATATATTTTAAAATTGTATTTAAAGAAACGCTTTCGTATTCATGGCAAATATAACGATATATACTTCTAGCAGAAATAGTACGAGCATTATTCCTCAAAACAAAATTTACGATTTTCCTAAATAATGCTTCTTTTCTTATTTTCTTTCTAACGATAATATCTTTATAAACAATAGTATTTACTAAATCAGACAAATAAGCTTTTTGTGCTTCCATTGAATCGTAGATAAATCTTCCTGGAAAACCACCCCGAATTAGGTAATTTTCTACTGAGCACTCTTTACCATTTTCCTTGCAATATTCAACTATTTCTTGAAAAATAAAAGGCCTAATTCTGATTGCTACATGTCTACCACTTAATAACGACAAAATTTCGTTCGATAAAAGTCTTGAATTACTACCGGTTATAAAAACAGAATTATTTCCAAGTCTCAAATCTTTAACAGCAATATTCCAATTTTCAACTTCTTGTATTTCATCAAGGAAAATATAACATTTTCCTTCTTTTCGATTTTTTTCGACATATGAAAGTAATTTTTCGGCATTTGGAGTCTTAGCTAAATCCGAACTCTTTTCAAAGTTTAAATAGACGATATTATCTGTTTTTTCTTGAATTTCATCTCTAATTTGAGAAAGAATAACAGATTTACCGCATCTTCTTATTCCAACAAGAACTTTAACAAGATCGCTTTCATAAAATGGTCTAACTTTTTTAATATATTCTTCTCTTTTGATCATAATGTATCTATATTCTACTGAACACTTTTACTAAAAACAAGAAAAATGTTCACTAGAACTGAACACTTTTACCTAGTTTAAGAAATCTGTTCACTATTACTGAACACTTTTGCCAAAAAAGAGAAAAGTGTTCAGTAGAAAAAACGGCTCTTTTGATTTTTTTAGGGTTTCAAAATGCCTTTATAAAAATTTAGGGTTGACCCTACTAAATTGAAAAGATTT
>CALVRY010000099.1 GCA_944358755.1 uncultured Bacilli bacterium | reverse complement strand
AAAGCCGTTACATTTTTATTTAGGTATATTTATTCTATTTATTCATTCACTTTATTTAGGTTTATTTATCTTTTATTGAGATATATCTCTACTAATTTGTGCCCAAAAACCTGCTTTATATATATATATATATATATTTATTTAAATATGAAGTCTTTATTATCTTAATCAAGATATTTATTATTGTTTAAGCAAAATTTATCTCTTATCAAAAATATTTTAAAAAGCCTTATTACAGAGTAATAAGCCTGCAAAAGTTAAATATTTTTTAAAAAATTTTTAAAAAAAGTTTGCAATTTAAAAATCTACTTGCTAGAATTATTCCACTTAGAAATTTGTAAGACCGACGAAGGATGTCCTTCAATAGGTGATTTAATTAAGATCGACGAGTTTTACTCAATAGATCACTTTTATAAAATCGACGTAGCTATGCTACAAAAGATTAATTAGTTAAGTATTATTTATATTTTAAGTTAGGTATTTTTATCATTAAAAAGTTGATAAGCTAGTTGATAAGCTTGAGAGAAAAAACAGAAAAAAAGTTGATAAGCGAGTTGATAAGCTGTATTGATCTTATTCGATGAATAAGGTTAAATTTTGTTGTATGTATACTCCACCATTTAAAATAACAAAAAGTACTGACAAGTTGATTGACCAGATTGACAATTTAATAAAAACGTATGAATTTTCAACTTTTGGCGACAAAAAAGTTTTATTGCGAATAAATAATAGAATTAAATCAATAAACTCTACTTGTGCAATTGAAGCCAATTCATTATCGCTTGCAGAAACTAGAGATATTATTAATGGAATCCCCGTCATAGGTAATAAACGAGAAATACTCGAAATTAAAAACGCAAATAAAGCATATCAAATGGCGGAAAAACTCGATCCATTCTTAGAAAATAATCTTCTTAAAATTCATAAAGTCTTGATGGATAACTTGACCGATAGAAATGGCAAATATAGGTTATCTTTCGAAGGCGTATTCGCTGGTGAAAAATGCATTTTTATGGCTCCGCCAGCAGACCAAGTTCCAAGATTAATGAAAGATCTATTTAGTTGGTTAAATTCAGTAAAAAATAGATTGTCACCACTTATTTATGCTTGTGTATTTCATTACGAATTTGTCTTTATCCACCCATTTACTGACGGAAACGGCAGAACAGCAAGATTGCGGAATACTCTCCTTTTAGCAAACTATTCACCTAGTTTTCTATATCTTCCTATAGAAAATCAAATCAAATTACACCAAGTTGAATATTATAGAGCTATTAATTCCTCAAATATAAAAGGTGAATCCACAGTATTTCTAAATTTTATGCTTAAAATGATATTAAATACCTTGGAAACTACTTTGAATGAAAAATCGAAAGATTTTAACAAAAAGTCACTTCTACGTTTAATGAAAGTAATGCCTTATAACAAAGAAATGTCCGCTAAAGAAATAAAGCAGGCATTAGGAATTACAAGTTTATATGGTTTAAAAAATGGTTATCTTGATCAAGCTATTGAGTTAGGATATGTCAAACCTGTTTATCCAGACAAAATAACAAGTCCAAATCAAAAATACAAACGAGTTGTTACATTAGAAAATATAAAGATATAAATAATATATTGGTTTCGATGTTCTTTGAAATTTAGATAAAAACCTTGCAAAACAAACTTATTTTTCATCTTTTGTAAAATCAATATCAACATGATTTACATCATCTTCAATAGATTTATTTAAAGTTTTAATGATAGATTTCTCTCTTTTTTCTCTTTTAGTAATATCAATAAGTTCGACAATATTTAATAAGCCACTTGTTATTGCAAAAGATCCAATCACGATTGCAACAACATCGCTTGCTAAACCATTTAAGAAATACATTAAAAAGCCAAGGATAAAATAAAGAGCGCCTAAAAGAAGAGTTAACCACCAAGAGGAAACTCTAAATCTTCTTAACGTGGTTGAATCCCACATTTTTGCAACACCTCTAATGACAAGCCAAGTTGCCATAACAAAAGAAACAAAACCAACTGAAGCATCTTTAACAGTTGTTAACACAATACCTAAAACAATTGAAAGTACCCCTTGAATAATAAGCCAGCCACTTCCAAGGATCATCTTTTTAATAACAACTGCATAAATTATAGTCACTACACCTACTGCAATAAACATTACTCCAAAAACAATTCCAAGTGACCAAGCTAAATATTCTTTGACACAAATTACTAAAATTCCTATAACAATTAGGAGAATTGAGTTTAAGGCACTAATCGCTTTTGATATCCATTTCTTCTTTTTCATAACTTTTAATCCTAAATAATAAATATTTTATACCTATTTAGGATTTATTGTGAAAAATCTTAACTATAAAATAACGCTAAGTAATTAATCGAAATAAAAGCGATAAAAATCGATCAAAATTAAACAAATTTCTTTGATTTTAAAGGTGATGAAAAATTTTTTTCAAAAAATTAAAAATATTTTTAACATTTTTGAGTTTCATCTCCTTCGTAATATATGAAAGGAGGTAAATTTCTCTAGGCACATAAATAAAAGCCTAAAAAGAACAAGCCGAAACTAAAGATAGAATATTAGTTAAAAACTATGCATCAGCTTTCATGTTTTTAGCACTTACTTTAGTTACTAAGCTACGTGGAAATAGTCTCGTTACAAAAATCGTAAGTTTGTTTTTAAAGCCAGTAATTAAAATCTTTTTACCTCTTCTTGATGCTTTATAAGCTTTTTTAGCAACAGTTGCAGCATCAAGCGGCTTAATCTTCTTAAAGGTATAGTCATTATGAGCTTTCTTAACAAAATCAGATTTAAATGGGCCTGGGCAAAGAGTTAGAACCTTAACGCCAAACTTGTTGAATTCATAAGCAATTGATTCACTTAGAAGCAAGACATATCCTTTAGTTGCATGGTATGTGCACATATAAGGACCTGGGATAAATCCTGCAATTGATGAAACATTAATGATATGTCCTTTATGAGCTTCGCACATTTTTTTACCAAATGCATGGCATAAAAGTAAAAGAGCATTGCAGTTCACTTCTGTCATCTTAATTTGTTTATCAATATCCATTTTTAAAAAATCTTCACGATCTCCAAAACCTGCGCAATTTATGAGACGCGAAACAAAGATCTTTTGATTCTCAAGTTGAGTTAATAAAAGTTTAATAGAATCCATATCAGAAACATCTATTGCTTTAATTTCAACCTTTACATCTGGGAAATCTTTATTGATTTCTTTCTTACAAATTTCTAAACCATTAACATTAACATCTGCTAAAATTAAATTTTCTTTATTTTTAGCATAAAGTTTAGCGAATTCTTTGCCTAACCCACTAGCTGCGCCAGTAATAAAAGTATATTCCATTATTTTTATCTCCCTTAAGCGATATCGCTTGTTAAATCATCTTTACTTTCGTTAAGTTCATAACCAATTGTTTCTTGAATAACAATAAAAGCAATGGTTGCTAAAAATCCTTCGCCATTATCTTGTATTAAATAGTTATCAACAAAGAAATCAAATTTTTTCTTAAATTCATCTTTTTGATCAATATATGCTCCTTCTAGAGCAGTCAAAAAATCAGCACTTTCATTTTCTTTTTTTGTTTTAGCAGACGTTGCAACCTTTTCTATATCTTCGTAATGAAGAGGCGTTTCATTAGTCGCAAAATATTCGTGAAGATAGAAGAAAGTTTTAAGTAAAT
>CALVRY010000098.1 GCA_944358755.1 uncultured Bacilli bacterium | reverse complement strand
TTACTCATTTTAATCACCTCGATGTAATTTTAGGAAATTAAAATTTTCTCGAAAGGGTGTTATTTATTTACGTTTACGGATTTAAAAGAAAAAGCTGCTTCATGGTTTTCTTCAAAACGGAATATATCTAAAGAAAGTTATTTAGCGAGTTTCGAAGAATCAATAAAAACAACAAACGGCGTACCTAATTGGTATATAGTTTTAAATGGCGATTCAATAATCGGTGGAATTGGAGTAATAGAAAACGATTTTCATGATAGAAAGGATTTAAATCCTAACATTTGTGCTTTATTTGTTGAAATAGAGTATCGTAATAAAGGATTGGCCGGTCAATTGTTGAAGTATGCTCTAGCCGATTTAAAAAAGAATAATTTTGAAAAAGCATATTTAATAACTGATCATACGAGTTTTTATGAAAGGTATGGCTGGAAATATCTATGTAATGTTACTTGCGACGATAAATCAAACGCAAGGATGTATATTTACAATTTAGAAAAATGATATTCTAATTAAAGTCCTCTCGATTTTGAAAAGAATAACGTTTTATTTAATTACGAATTTTTTGGCGAAAAATTAATAATTGGTAATTTTGTGAGCATTGCTGAAGGGGTAACTTTTATTATGGGAGCCGCTAACCATAGAATGAGTTCTATAACAACATATCCTTTCAATATCATGAATGAAGAATGGAGAAAATCTTCTACTCCACACATTGATGAATTGCCTCATAAAGGTGATACAGTTATCGGTAATGATGTGTGGATTGCTCATAATGCAGTTATTTTGCCTGGTGTTCACATTGGAGATGGCGCAATCATCGGAGCATATTCAGTGGTCGCAAAAGATATTCCGCCATATGCGATTGCAGTAGGGAATCCAGCACGAATTGTTAAATTTAGATTTGATGATGAAATGGTTGATTTGCTATTGAAGTTTAAATGGTGGGATAAGGAAGAAGACGAAATCAAAGTACTTTTACCAATATTAACTTCGAGCGATTTAAATAAGGTTAAAACTTTTCTTAAAGAAAATTTAAATAACTAAAATAATTTATGAAAATACAAGAACTTAATAACGTTAAAGATTTCGAGAAAGTAAAAGATGTTTTTTATCGTACATTTTCATCAGAACTATGGTTTGATGATTGGAGCGATAAAAAACAGCTTAATCTTTATATTCATGATTTATTAGACCAAAACAACTCTTTATCTTTTGATTTATTTATCGAAGAAAACGGCAATGAAATTTTAGTTGGTTTAGCGTTAGGAAGAGTAATGCACTTTTATGAAGGAAATCAATTTAGAGTAGACTAATTTTGCGTTGATGTTAATTATCAAGATAGAGGAATAGGTTCTTTGTTTATGAATTTGTTGACTGACAAAATGAAAGAACTTAACATTGCTTATATCTTGTTAGATACAGTTAAAACATTTAGTGCGTATAAATTTTATTTAAAAAATGGATTTGAAGAACTAAATGATGATGTAGGATTAAAAAAGAAAGTAATTTAGTAGAAAATTAGTATTTAATTAACAGTTAATAAGTAGAAAAATGGTACTAAAATGTTCAAAAACCATGCAAAACTCAGCTAAAATTACTTTTTTGTTTATTTTAAAGAAATTTACATATTCGTAAAAAAGATATATAATCTAGCCGCTATGAGTATTTTAATTACTGTTATTGGTTTATTAATTCCTTTTATTGGGACGACTTTAGGTAGCGCCTTAGTTTATTTTTTCAAGGATAAAGGAATAAGTCCTAACCTTGAAAAAGTTTTCAACGGATTTGCGGCAGGCGTTATGTTTTCGACATCAGTATTTGGTCTTATTTTACCTGCAACAGAATATAAGACCGATTACGTGCCAAATATTTTAGTAGTTGTAATTGGCTTTGCTTTAGGAATCGGGCTTCTTTTGTTGATTGATCATTTAGTTGACCATATTCATAGCCAAGGAAACTATGAAGAAGGAATAAAAGTTAATTCTTTAAACAAAACACAAAAAATGTTTTTAGCGGTTTTGATTCATAATATTCCTGAGGGATTATCCACAGGCGTAATTTTTGGTGTTGCGCTTGCTGGTTTAACCGGAAATGAAGTTGATATTTGGACCGCTATGTCTCCAGCTTTAATATTAAGTGTTGGCATGGCAATACAAAATATTCCTGAGGGAACTGTTGTTTCATTACCTTTTAAAGAAGAATTAAATTCAACAAATAAAGCATTTGGTTATGGCGTTGCAACAGGAGCAGTAGAACCAATCTTTGCTATTTTAGGAGTTGTGGCAACTTACTTTATTGAACTTTTAATGCCTTGGGCGTTGTCGTTTGCTGCTGGCTGCATGATTTATGTAACAATTGAGGACCTTGTGCCTACCGCTATTGGAACAAATCAAAAGAATCATTTTGGATTAATGGCTTTCTTGATTGGATTTGTTCTTATGATGGTTTTGGATTTTACCTTAGGTTAAAAAAAGAGTGCTTTATTTAAAGCACTCGTTTTCATCATACTTAAATCCTTTAAGCATTTTCCAAGGACCGCCATCAATTCGATGTAATTCGTTTTGAATCAACATTACTTTTGAAGGCATACCTTTTGTCTTGAAAGTAAATTGTCTTAACTCCCCTCCATAGAAGAAGTGGATAATATTGGCGTTATAGCACATAACAAAAGTATATAAGTCGTGGTTTGATATATGCATTTCGTAAGGCTTATTATACATTGTGCCTTTATAAGAAAATCCATTTTTACGTGATAAAGTTATTGTGCCTTTACCTACTACATCAGCGGTTTTTCTGCTAGATAAAAAGTGATCTTTTGGTATTATGCCTAGTTCACACTCAACATTAAATTCAAAATCAGGATTATTTTCGATTTCTTCTTTTATTTTGATGCGTTGATAATCAAACCAGGTCTTTTGAGTGGTAGGAATTCGACACGTATCATCCTTTGGATGAATAGTGTAATCATTATTAATATAAGCTTCGTTTCCACAACGCGAACAACGAATAATGTTACCTTTAGTCTCCATCTTAAATTCTTCACCACATTTAGGGCACTTATAAAGAAGCGTTTCTAAATCTTCTGCGATACCTTCGCCATTTTCTTTATAGACAATATGATTGTTTTTTGCCCATTCGTAATCATCGTTATAAATGGTTTCGTCAACTTTTTGTTCGATTTCCTCGATCGACAAGTTCTTTAAATCTTCAGGGTCAAAAACTTTTTTAATAATGGTTTCGGTGTGTGCATACCTTTCTTTTTTCCAAAATTTGTATTTTGGTTGAATAAGATAAGCGCCAGAAGTGACGACAGAATAAACAGGGATTTTTAAGAATTTTAAAAGTTTCCCGGTTCCAAGTGCAGAAGGTTGGTTTGCGCCATGAATTGATGATAATCCTTCTGGATAAAAAACGACATTTGCTTTTAGTTGTTTTACCAATCTAATAATTTCAAAGGTTGAATATGAATCAGCATAAAATTGTCTTTTAGGTATAAGCTGCATGATTCTAAAAAGAAAAGCCAAATTAATTCTAAAAAACTCATTGTAAGCAGCTAAAAAATTAAACTTCATAGGATAAAGAGGCATAGCCGCAAAAAGAAAATCATTTCTAGAAGCGTGGTTTGCTATGATAATCACAGGACCGTTTTCTTTTCTAGGATCATCTTGAATAGTCCATCTCATCCCATATTTCTTCTTATATACAAGTTTGCATAAAGAATAAAAAACCCAATAAAGAAAACTATTTGGCTTATGAATTCTTCGTGAATAAAGTTTTTCATGTAAGTTT
>CALVRY010000097.1 GCA_944358755.1 uncultured Bacilli bacterium | reverse complement strand
ATTAAATGATCACAAAGTGCAAAAACAATTAAGGCACCACTAAGAATAAAAATCGCATAAAATGCGATAGAAATTCCCCCATCAAGTGTATAACTTCCATTATTAAAAACATAATATGGTGCAGGATGGGTATAGCTATTTATAAATTTAATTCCATGAACTCCAATATAAACTGAGTTACAAAGTGGATAGGTAAGATAAGGCGCATTCCCTTCGCTCATAATAAGGAAAAAAGCAATTGCTAGAGGAAAGGTAGAATACATTATGATTTTAAAAATCTTTCTATATTTTTCATCAAAATTATTGAGGAAAAAATAATAGAAAAACGCTGTTAAAAAACTCATGGCACAAACGCCGAAAAGAATCAAAAAGAAATATGAAAGGAATTGATGTCCAGCATCAAGTACAAGATTATTTTCATTTATATAATTTAAAGTGGTTGGATCTTGATAAAATGCCACCGTAAACAATATCAAAGAAAGCACAATTCCTAACGAAAAACCCTGCAAAATTAAAGTATTTTTCTTTAAAAGTACTTTAATGTCGAGTCTTAATTTGTCTTTAATTGTCATTGATAAATAAACACCATAACCAATGGCACAAAGGACAAATAGAGCCATAGCGATATAAAAAATAACATCACTCATTTTTTAACCTCTCCTTTCTTTTTTGATCTTCTTCCAAAACTCTTTTTAAATATTCGGCGGTATAACTTTCTTTAACTTTTGAAACTTCTTCTGGAGAACCTTTTGCAATAATATTTCCGCCTTTATTTCCCCCTCCAGGTCCTAAATCTATAATATAATCAGCAACTTTAATGACATCTAAATTGTGTTCAATAACAATTACTGTATCTCCATTATTCACGATTCTATCTAAAACTTCTAATAATTTTTTTACATCGTTGACATGAAGTCCGGTTGTTGGCTCATCTAAAATATATAAAGTTTTGCCAGTTGCTCTTCTTTGGAGGTAGTAAGCAAGTTTAACTCTTTGTGCCTCGCCCCCTGATAAAGTTGTAGCCGGTTGACCAACTTTAATATAACCAAGTCCAACATCAATTAATGTTTTTAATTTACGAGCAAGTGAAATATGAGGTTTGAAGAATTCATAAGCATCTTCAATCGTCATTTCTAAAACATCATAAATATTTTTACCTTTATATGTTACTTGTAAAGTTTCTTCGTTATATCTTTTTCCATCACATTCATCACATTTTACATAAACATCAGGTAAAAAGTTCATTGGAATACGGGTAACGCCAGCACCTTGACAATGTTCACAGCGTCCTCCAGGAACGTTAAATGAAAATCTTCCTTTATCAAATCCATGAGCTTTAGCTTCTAAAGTTTGAGCAAAAATATCACGAATATCATCAAAAGCTTTTACGTAAGTTGCAGGATTTGAACGAGGAGTTCTTCCGATTGGTTCTTGAGAAATGTTGATAACTTTATCGATGTTTTCGAGACCTTTTAATTCCTTATAAGGCCCATGATCAACATCTTTATGTTCCATAATTCCATAAATTGAATTATATAATGTTTCATTCACTAAAGAAGATTTTCCACTTCCACTAACGCCAGTTACACAAATAAATGTGCCTAAAGGGAATTTTGCACTAACATTTTTCAAATTATTGATTGTGCATCCAGTAATTTCTAAGAATTTTCCATTTCCTTTGCGGCGAGTTAAAGGTACAGGAATATATTTTCTTCCTGCTAAATAATCTCCAGTAAGTGAATTTGTGGCGTTTTCAATATCTTTTAAGGTACCGCTTGCTACAACTTCTCCGCCATGCACTCCTGCTCCAGGCCCAATATCTACGATAAAATCCGCAGATTTTATCATTTCATCATCATGTTCAACAACAATTAAAGTATTCCCTAAATCGCGCATTTCTTTAAGTGTTGCAATAAGTCGTTCGCTATCTTTTTGGTGTAAACCAATTGATGGCTCATCTAAAACATATAAAACACCAGAAAGTTTACTTCCAATTTGTGTTGCAAGTCTAATTCTTTGTGATTCACCGCCACTTAAAGTCATTGACATTCTAGCTAAAGTTAAATAATCTAGGCCAACATCAATTAAAAATTTAGTTCTATTTTCAATTTCACTGATAATCATTGCTGAAACAGCAAGATCATAAGGGGTCAATTTATTTCTTAAACCATGAATAAAATCGTAAAATTTATCAAGTGGCAAGCAAGTTGCTTCATATATATTCAAACTATCGATTCTAACGCTTAAAACTGCATCATTAAGCCTTGCACCATGACATTTTGTACATTCTTTGTCTTTCAAAAATGAACTGTACCATTCACGATTAAATTCACTTGTTGTGTCTTTATAAAGTCTTTCAATTCTTGTTTTAACGCCTTCTATGAAACCATCTCTATTTTGCTTATTTCCGCTAGAAGAGGTTAAAACAAAGTGTAAAGGTTCCTTGCTTCCATTTAAAATAATATCGATTTCATCGCTTGTTAATTGATTAAATGGCTTATTACAGTCAATATGATAATAATCTAATAAATATTTGAATTGTTGCCAGTCTAAATTTTGGGTTCCAACAATGTTTTTATAATAAATAATAGCTCCTTGATTGATTGATTTAGTTTTATCAGGAACAAGTAAATTGATGTCAACTTCTTGGGAAATTCCAAGCCCACCACAACTAGGACAACAACCTAAAGGTGAGTTAAAAGAAAATAATCTTGGTTCTAATTTTGGCACAGTAAAGCCACAAATTGGACATGCATTATGTTCACTATAAAGATATTCTTCATCATTTGTGAGTACCAAAACAAAACCATTTGCCCAATCACTAGCAAGTTCTACCGCTTCAAAAACCCTACTTTTGTTTTCTGGTTTAAGAACAATTCTATCAATAACAATATCGATATTGTGCCTTTTATTCTTGTCTAAATCTCTGGCTTCTTCAATTAAAAACATTTCACCATCGATTCTAATTCTAGTAAAGCCATTAGCCTTAATTTTAGCGATTGTATCTTTAAAAGTACCTTTTTCATTACGGACAATAGGAGCTAGAACTTGAATTCTGCTATTTAAAGGGCTTTTCATTACAATATCTGTAATTTTTTGATTAGAAAAAGCAACAATTGGTGTTTTGTGAGTTGGGCAAAAAGGAATACCTATTCTTGAATATAAAAGTCTCAAATAATCATAAATTTCTGTAACTGTTCCAACAGTTGAACGTGGATTATGCGAAACACTTTTTTGGTCTATAGCAATAGCTGGTGATAAACCTTCAATAGATTCAACATCAGGTTTTTCAAAACTCCCTAAAAATTGTCTGGCATAAGAAGAAAGTGATTCCACGTATCTTCTTTGTCCCTCGGCAAAAATGGTGTCAAAAGCTAAAGTAGATTTGCCGCTTCCACTAACACCAGTAAAAACTACTAATTTATCTTTAGGAATAGTTAGATTAATGTCTTTTAAATTATTAACCTTCGCCCCTTTAATTTTAATTTCGTTCATTGCCATGTTTAAAATTATAACTATCTATGTACTATTTTAAAAGCATAAAACATAGTTTTATGTGCCTATGAATCTAGACTTAGTTATTTATGTAAGCGATTTCATAACAAGTTAAAAATTGTGTTTTTTCAATAAAATAGTACTTTTTTAAAAAATCTCTATAAATTTTGCAAAAAACCTATAATTTTTTAAAAATATTAGGAATTTGCAGGGTTTTTGATGAAAAATTAATAAAAAACTACTACTTTTTTTATAATATACTAGGATTTTTTTAAAAAAGTATGGATTTTTTAACAATAAAAATGCACGAATTGTTTAAATATAAAATATTTAAACATTCTTTTGATTA
>CALVRY010000096.1 GCA_944358755.1 uncultured Bacilli bacterium | reverse complement strand
TGCAGTCAGCATCAAAAATCTAAAGAAAGATTCTTGTATGCTCGTTGATTTAGCCTTTGAAAAAAACATGACTATAAATCGAGTCGCATTTATCGGTTCAATAATTGTGTTGCTTATTGGCTTAGGAATGATTGCTACTGGAGTTGTTCTTATAGCATTAAACACTTTATATTCATTAGCTTTTGCACTACTTGCGTTTTCTAATTTTATTGTTTTTAACATTATTGTTTATTACATTTATATGTATGTTGAAATCCATTATTAGAAAAAATAATTGAGTTTTGCAAGGTTTTTGAAAAAATACTTAAATTTATACAATCTAGTCTTCAATTAAAGAAGGCTAGATTTTTTTATTTTTAACTAGTTTAATCTTTCTTTTATTATGTCGCCACTTTTAATTTCACCTACGAGTAAAGATGAATCATCATTATGTAATTTAGAATTTTCATTAACTTTATTTTCATCAAAATTTGCATAGCAATATCGACAAAATGACTTACAAGAATTATAAGCACCAATATCGACTGTTTGAATACATTCGCAAGTTGAATTGTCTTTTCTGTTTGTTTGTTTTTTAAATTTTGCACTTTTTCCAACTTTATTTAATAACTTGGTAGCAAACTCTTTTGTTAAACAGCTTCCTTTATCAAGCCCGAATTCCACTAAATTAGTTTTCTCTCCACAAGTAAAAACTTTAAAACCATGCTCTTTAGCTAGCTTAGAAAAATTAATTCCAATCTTTTCATAATCTTCACTGGTAAAACTTTGAATATGAAGATATTTATCGTTATTTTTAAGAGTATTTTTATATAAATCTATAAAAGATATAACGATATTTTCACTATAACCATCTAACTCTTCTACTACTTTTTTAAATGCTTTGATGTGATAATCAATCGTGTACTTATCATTTTTAAGAATTGGATCAAAACGAATAAAAATATTTTCCTTCCCATATCTTTTAGAAAGATATTTTATATCTTCAATAACTTCTTTTTTTATTTTTCCAATAACTGGTTCGATATCTGAATGGTAAGGCGTTAAAGTTATATGAAAAACAAAAGGAACATTTGGTAATAACTTATCTAACTCATCTAAGTATTTTAAAAAAGGATGTGGATTTTTAGAACAAAACATAATGATATCAACAAGTTCAAAATAAATCCTTGATACAAGAGATTCATTATATGGATTTCTTGTATCAATAAATCCTTCTTTTACTCGATTGATAAACCACTTTGGATAATAAGATAAAATATCAGTTCTACCACTAACAAATAAGACCATAAAACATTTATCATTAATATTTTAGGATAAACAGTTATTTTTGTATTTTTAAATATTGTAGAAAATATTTTTTGAATGCGTCATTTTCGATTTTTATAAAGCGCAATTTCTGTATAGTCATTTATTAATTAAATCATAACTTTATTTTTGTATCGTAACTCATTTAAAGTTATGACTCACTTATAGAATTATAAAGACTATCACTAAAAAATAAACATATAATCAAAATAACTCCAATAAGAATTCTCTTAAAATTTACTATTGCACAATAAAAAATATTTAAATATAAAAAATATATCTTAACTACAAGCAACTAAAAAAACTTTTTGCTTCGCATTGATGCTCATTTAAATAGAGCAAAAATAAGATAGTATGGTAAAGTAATGCATTGGTCAGCATAACCAATATTGTAATCACCAAATTTAATCAATTTAACTTCGCCATAATGATCAGGGTGAGACATTATTGTTTTTGAAGATTTTACATTCCCGTTTTTTGCTTTTACTTCAATTAATGTCGAATATCCTTTAAAGGAAATAACAAAATCGACTTCAAGTCCACTATTTTTTCTAAAATAATACATAGGCACATTTGCTTTATAAAGATTATCTGCAACAATTGCTTCATAAATATAACCTTTATTCATCCCTATTGTATCGTTCATAATCGCCTCAATAATATCAAAGTCATAATTGGCAATTAAAACGCCAATATCTGAGTAAAATAATTTAAAATCATTTAAAATTGCACCGTGTTTAAGTGGAAGCGAAAGATTTGAAACATTATAAACTTTAAAAGCGACATTCGCATTTAATAAATAGTCGATTGCATCTTGCTTTTGAATACCGTTTCCGCCAACAATTTTTGAAACAACATATCGTTTGTTATCGTTATTTAAAGAAGTCGCGATAAGATCAAAAGCATTTTGAATTCTAGATATCTCAAAAGATGTATAAAGTGCTTCACCTTTTTCATTCTTACGTTTAGCCGGATCGCCTTTAATATCAAAAATTAAGCTAGTTAACTTTTTAAAGGCCAAATTATAATTTTTATTGTTATTCAAAAAAAGCGATAGAACTTCTGGATAACCACCAATACACATATAAGTTTTGTATAGTTCTTTCATTTTTAAATGTATAGGTTCTGGAACTGGTTTTTGATTATTTAAACAATCATAGAGCAAATTTAACTTATCAGAATCATATCCGAAAGCCCAAAGAAATTCTTCAAAATCCATCGTTTTCATAAAAAGAACATCTTCTGCTCCATTAGGTTTTGGCATATTATCTTCACTTTTATTTTCAATATTCAATCCAATATAAGAACCACTAGCTATTACTTCAAACCTTTTATCTTCTTTAAAACTTTTAAGTGAAAGTCGGGCTTTTGGGCAATCTTGAATTTCGTCAAAAATCAAAATTGTTTTATCTTTTATAAAACGAAAACTTGGATCGTAAAATGATAAAGTACTTATTATATTATCAACTTTTAATGAATTTTTGAAAGCATTTTTCATATCAGGAGTTTCCCAAAAATTAATGTAAACAACATTTTTAAAATTTTTAGAAGCGAATTCTTTGATACTTCTAGTCTTTCCACATTGTCTAATTCCACTTACTAAAGCAGGAGAATGGCCTTTTGTTTTAAGCCATATATTAAGTTCATCATCAATCTTTCTTTTAAAGTACATAAAATTTCCTTTTTATTTATTAATTATATCATTAAAATGTAAACTTGCACTAATTTTCAAGCGAGTTTTATACTTTTCGCACTAATTTTAAAGGGAGTTTTTAAGTATTTTGCACTAAAATTAAAGTCACTTTCATAATACTCGCACTAATTTTAAAGCGAGTTTTAAAGATGTTCGCACTAAATTTAAAGCCACTTTTTAAATAGCAGCACTAATTTTAAAAGGAGTTTTATATATTTTTCGCACTAATCTTCAAGGGACTTTTGTCGATTTGTGAAACAATTACAACTGGTTCTTTTAAATACTCAGAGCTAATATTTACAATTTTCATATATTTCTCCTGACTTTTCTTTTCTTATTTTTTCTCTTTTCATTATTTTCTTTAAACCTTTAAAAGTGTGTCCATTTGTCATATCTAAAATTCCTTGAGCAATGTTATATGGTAAAGCACCGCTTGAAGAAAATGATAAACTTCTTAATGTATTGACTGGAGTAAGTTTACTTACAAAAAGTCCAGATTTCATCACTCTACTTCTTTTTATTGGATCTTTAATCTTTTTAGCTCTTTGATATATTCTTAAACCAACTTTGATAGTCGCTTTTTTAAAGATTTTTCCAAAACCTTTATCGAAAGAATAAATTGGACTTTCCATTGTAAATGGCCTTTTAAAAGTAGGTTGAGGTATGTATTTTAAGTTAAATAATTCACAATATTTTTCATCAGTTAATGAATTTAAATCTTGATAATTTTCTAAATAACCTTGCAAAACCTCACTATTTTCTAAAATTATACCTTTTAAAACAACTTTATCTTTTAAAATTATTTCGTTTACATTTTTACCAACAAGAATTTCGTAAGTGCCGTTTTCTAAAATCCATTTTCTTGA
>CALVRY010000095.1 GCA_944358755.1 uncultured Bacilli bacterium | reverse complement strand
TTCCTTATGTTTCTACTTCAAGTGAATATAACTATACCTACAACAATTACACTGAAGAATATTTCGATTTACTCGATTCACTTATTGAAAAAGGCTATGCCGTTGATTATATCTTAAACTATGGAAATTCATTTTCTTATAATTTAACAACTGAATATCCAACTAGCTTAGATAAAAGAAACGAAAGTTATGTTGCTTCTGTAAATACAAATATGAGTGCTGGAGGAAGCTATACTTCATCTGGATATGGCATTCCAACAAATATTTTCCATCCTTTATATGGCGACATTGAAAATAGTTATGATTTACTTACCGGCTCACTTCCAAAAAATAAAAATGAAATAGTTTTAGTTGTTGATAACTATAACGCAATTAATTTTGCAACCCTTCAAAATATGGGTTTTTATAACTCCAGCGATACAATGGATGAAGTCATGAATGAGGCACTTGAAACGAAAGTTGAACCTATTTCTTTTGATGATGTAATTGGTAAAAAATATAAAGTTTTTACTAACAATGAAGTGTATTATTTAACTAAAAACTCTGCAGAAATCAAAGATTTTTTCAATTTTAGTTCAAGAACAATACATACATACGCAAGAAATAACATAGTTGATTTATATAAAGATTCTTCAAAAGGAATTGAACTTACTATCTCTGGAATTTTGCGTCCAAAACCTGAATCTTCAGTTACTTTAATTTCGCCTTCTTTATGCTATTTACCTGAGCTTCAAGAAGAATTAGCGAGTGACAAAGAAAATAGTGAAATCGCTAAGTCAATTAAAAATAATTTAGTCGCAAGATTTTCAACAGATCGAGATATATTACAAGAATTTTTAACTGAGGCACAAAATTATATAAACGATTATAAAGAAGGAAATATTGAAATTAACGCTACAACTTTTAATGAATTAATTAATAAATATTTTGATTATTATTATATTGAAGACAGCAATCATCTTCATGAAGATAATGGTGATATCTCAACTTGGAGAAGAAGTAATTTTTCTCGCTTTTTAAATGATGCTGAAGCACTTGGAGCCAATTTAGTTGATGAAGAAATAATTGCTAATTTTCGCGATTTAAATCGTGAAAATGTTGATCAACTTATTCAAGATATGATTGATAAATTCACTAATAATTTTGATGTTGATGAAGCCTACGATTATATAATTAACCTAGCTTGCTACTTAAATTCTTATACTACTGTTCAAAATATTGCAATTTTCCCTAAAGGACTTGAAGAAAGAAACCAAATATTAAATATTTTAGATGAATATAACGATTCAAAAACTGATGAAAGTGAGCAAATTCATTATGTAAGTTTATCTTCTTCTCTTATTAATAGTGTTTCTAATATGGTTAGTTTGGTTTCCTTAGTTTTATCGATATTTGTCGCTGTTTTATTGATTGTTGCATGTGCAATGAATGTGTTATTTACCTATAATAATGTTCTTGAAAGAACTAAAGATATAGGTATTTTAAGAGCAATAGGCACAACAAAATTTGATATTTCGCGTATGTTTATGATTGAAGCGGGAGTTGTTGGCTTATTAAGTGGCTTATTTAGTTGTTTATTTACCTATGTTTTAGCTTTCCCTGTAAATATGTTAATCGCAGATCATTATGCTCACTATTTCTCGTTCCAGGATATTTGTGTTGTAACATGGCGGCACATGCTTGTTTTGATTGGAATCGCTATTATTTTAGCAGTAGTGAGTGCGACTATTCCTGCCTATTCTGCAAGCAAAAAAGATCCAGTTAAGTGCTTAAAAGAAGAATAATTAAAAAAGTATATAAAAATTGGAAAAAGTACTAGTTTTTGCAAAAAGTTTTAAGAATTTTTAAAAAATATATAGTTTTTTGAAAAAAATACTATGTTTTTTCAAAAAAGCCGCAAATCTCTAATAAATTTTTAAATTTCATAACTATTTTTTCAATATAACAAGGTTAATTTTTTTCTTTGAATTGTAGGAAAAACTACCATACAGAGAAATTTTTTAACCTTTCTTATTTTAAATTTCTATTAGAATGTTATAATAAATTTGGTGATGAAAATGAAATATTTAATCGAATTGTCAAAATTGAAAGTTTTTACTCATAAGGACTTAATTAATATTACCGGCGATGAAAATTTAGGACGCTATGTTTTAAAAAGTTATCTTGAAAAAGGGTATATAACGCGTATTAAACGAGATTTATATGGTGTTATCAGCTTTGAAAGTGGTGAATGTATTGCCGACAAGTTTTTCATTGCCTCTAAACTAACAAAAACATCTTTCGTTTCGCATCACTCAGCATTCGAATTTTATAATTATTATAATCAAGTTTATTCTGAAATAACTGTCTCTTCAATTTCGAAATTTAATGAATTTGAATTCGAAGGCAATGATTATAGGTATATAAAAACAAACACAGATAATTTTGTGATTCAAACCCGAGGGATTAGAGTTTCTACTATCGAAAGAACAATAGTTGATTGCATTAAAGACTCAGGAAAATATTGCGATTTAGATGAAACTCTTAATTCAATTGACTCGCTTAATTACATAGACACTGATGAAATTTTGAAATATTTAAAAGAATTAAATTCAAAAATACTTTATAAAAAAGTGGGTTTAATTTTATCGTTTTTTAAAAAAAAGTTACGTATTCCTGACTCTTTTTTTAAAGAATGTCATAAAGTTTCTGATTCAATAAAAGGGCGTTTTGATAAAAACAAAATTGCACAGAACTATAATTCGGAATGGAAAATATTTGTGCAAAAAAATTTAGATCGATATTTAGATAAAATGTGAGCTTATGTTTAACTATTCAAAAGATGAAATAAGAAAACTTTCTGCAAAATATGGCTTTCGAAGCGAAACACTTGAAAAAGCGTTAAGACTAATTGATATTTTAAAATTTGTCGAAAATAATAAAACCCTTAATTCAAATCTAGCGCTGAAAGGCGGAACAGCTATCAATTTAACATTATTTAATTTGCCTAGATTAAGTGTTGATATTGATTTTGATTTTTCATTAAATTGTTCAAAAGAAAAAATGCTTGCGATAAGAACCGACATAAAAGAGATTTTAAGATCATATATGGAAAGGGAAGGTTATGTTTTAAGTAGTACGACTAAAACAAGACATGCTCTAGATTCTTTTGTGTTTAGTTACAATAACGAATTTGGCAATAAAGATCATTTAAAAATTGAAATTAATTATATGGATAGAATACATGTTTTTAACACCGAAAAAAGAGCTTCTTTAATTGACTTTTTACCAACATTCACGATTAATACCTTAAACAAATGTGAATTATTTGGATCGAAAATTAATGCTCTTATAAGTCGATGCACAATAAGAGATATTTACGATGTTTATTCATTACTAAGAACGAATTTGTTAAATCAAGATGAAATAAGTTGTATGAAAAAATGCGCATTATTTTATTTAGCTATTAGTAAATCAAACACTGTATGTTTTAATGAAGTCTTAAATGATTTTGTCAATAAAATTGATCAATATAGGGTAAATCGAGTACCTCAATATCTTGCATCGACTTTAAAGAAATCAGATCAATTTTCGATGATAGAAATGGTCGATTCGGTTAAAACATTTATTTTACATCTTTTTGCTTTAAGTGAAGTTGAAAATCTATTTTTAAATGAACTAGGAAAATGTTCTTATAAACCTGAACTATTGTTTGATGATGATGATATTATCGAGCGTTTGAAACAACATCCTATGGCTTTATTGAAATTAAAACATGGATAACTTTTTATTATTAATATGATGATCGAGAATTTAAATTAATTTATTGTTATTTTGATTAATTTAATTTCTTTTTTTCTTACATTGAAACTACTTTATAAAGATTTTTAACATTTACTTTCTTGATTATTTATTAACAAGATTTTTTTAAGAAAATTTAATGACATGATAAAAGCAACAAAAATTTAACCAATTTTGGGAAAATAATTTTTACCAATTATTGGAACTTGTAAGTTGCCCTG
>CALVRY010000094.1 GCA_944358755.1 uncultured Bacilli bacterium | reverse complement strand
GAAGTTTTACGGAATTTCGCTTTTTTATTGCTTAAATACTTTATAAAATTGGGCAAATGTAAGTTATTTACCAATACATTTTCTCTAAGAATTATTAATAATTTTTGGAAAAAATTAAAAAAATACGGGTTTTTGAAAACCTAATTTTTTTCAAAAACCCTGCAAATCTCAACTATTCTTCTAAAATATCCTTGTAAGCAGTATCTAAATAATTCAAAGCTAACTCTAAATTTTCATATAAAAAATCTATAGTTCCTTTTAGATTGTTTTTATATTCAAGTGAATGACCAATGTTTTTATAAATACTTAAAAACGGAAATCTATTTTCGTTTTCTTTTAATTTTTTAGCATCAATATAAGGATCATCAAAACTTGTAATAATAAAATCTGTTTGTTTAAGATAAGGAATTGTTTCATTAATTGGAGTAAGCATAATGCATCTTAAATTAGTAAGTTTTAAACTTTCTCTAATTTTTCCTGCAACTGCTGTGCCTATACTTTTAGCAATAAAAATTACTTCAGTATAATTCTTAAAATCAACATTTTTAAGTTTTTCAAACGCCAATTTATAAGCTGATTCAATATTTTCTTCTAAAGAAACCACTTCTTGAGTATAACGTTTAACATCATATTCAAGATATATTGAATCTCCATCAATATATTTATCTAAATAATAGAGAAAACTACGATCAATTCCATATCTTCTACCAGGAAAAAACACTTTTAAAGTAGGCACTATAACACCTCGTTTTCTTTCCTTAACTCTTTTCTTTTCTTGAGTTTATATTTTCTAATAATTTTATAGCAGCCTAAATAACCAATAAACCCAACAAGGAAAACAATTAAAATTACTACTACCCAAACAGGAAGTGGATTAACTTTAACATTTTCCCACATTGAAACAATTGCATTATTTTGAGTGCCAAAGTCTCTCATAACATAAAGTGAATCAATGTTCTTGGTCTCAGGATATTGAGCCACCAAACTTCTACCTTCATAACTATCAAGGTCGGTTTTGATTTTTATATCGAGTTTCCCATCATTATTTTCATCTTTATAAGTGAAAACACGCCCATCTTCCTCTTCACCCCAAGGATCTTCAACAGTCACTTTAAGCTCTTTAAGAGGTTCGCCATTTTCATCAACAAAATTAAAATAATAACTTAAATCATATAAATCATATTCTTCAGTGTCACCATCACCATCTGATGTGTCATAAGAATATAAAATGTAATTTAACATTGATAAATCGTTAGAATTACTACCAATAAAAGATGTGTAACCATTATATGACATATTAGAAACAGCATTTGCTGGATCATTAAGATAGTCTAAAAACTCGATAGAATAGGTATATTGTTCACTTTCATAGTAGCCTTCATCATGAGTTGGAAGACACCAAGCATCAAACCAAATATTTGCACCCAATTCTGGAACAACGTAATAAAGATTGACCATATTTTCTTCATCTCTTACTTCTGTCCAATCATCATCGGCGTAATATCCTCTACCAATTGAGTTTACTGCATCTCCACTCCAAGCAATATTTACAGCAATTTTCCCAGTAACAATATCGTCTTTCCCACTATCAACTTCAAAACCAAAAATGTTACCTTTTAAATCAATTAATGTGTTTTGGACACCTTCAATTGTTGCATCATCACACTTATTAAATTGCTCATTTCTTGCATTATAATCAGTTAAATATGATGAACTATTTGGATCAAAATAATCTTTATAGTATTCAAAAATTCCAACAGCATATGTATCTCTCATACTATCTTTAATAGATTGTGTGCCTTTAAAAAGTGGATTCCATAAATTTGAATAGCCATCAAGAGAAGAAAAGTCCTCGATAATTTGGCTGATTTTTTCTTCATCACTTAATGATTTATATTGTTCATCATTTGCAAATAAATCATAATTTCTATTAAGAACTAAACTAGGATTAAATAAAATGCCTAGCGTGCCCCACATATAGCCAACAGCATAATAATTTAATGTATCTTTTTCGCCACTTGGTAAATCAACATTAATTGTGTCAAGTTTTCCAGAATTACTTCCGTCATAACTTGCTAAAAAACTCGAAACATTCGATAAATAATTTGGCATTAAATCCTTATCAATAGCGTCATGAAAAGAAGTAACTAAACCTTCGCGTGCCAAACGTTGAATCATATAATCACTACAACAAATTAAATCATAGGTTTGTTTACCTGTTTTTAAGGTGTTATACATTGTTTCGTTTGTATCGTAAGTTTCATAAACTACCTTGACTCTTTTACCATCTCTTTCATAGACCATTTCTTCAAAAGAAGTTAAAAGTTCTTCATCAATATAGTCTTCGGCATTTAATGCATAAATATAATAATCGTAATCTCCGCTACTTGAACAAGAAGTCAAAATTGGAGAAAGAATTCCTAAAAAAGATGCGGAAACTAAAGCTTTTTTCATTAATTTAGACATTTTTAATCCATCCTTTCTCTCATTCTTTTTCTTAAAGCACTCTTATAACGTGTGCCTTTATTACGGTAAATTGAGATGCCAATAACGACAAGTAAAACTATTAAAAAGATAATAGTTGTTAAAGCTCTCATTTCAGGTGGAATTGGACCTTTTTTGATTTTGGCTTGAACAAGAGTTGAAATTGTTTCGATATTGTTTGCGCCACTTAAAAGTCCAGAACCCCTCGTGAATGCTGTAACGATAAAATCATCAAGTGATAAAGTAATCGCAAGCATAAAGCCACTAAAAATACCTGGAAGAATCTCTGGTAAAACTACTTTATATAATGCTTGACGAGGTGCGCAACCAAGGTCAAGAGCAGCTTCATATAAAGAAGGATCCATTTGTTGAAGTTTTGGTTTGACATTTAAATAAACAAATGGTGCGCTAATTACGATATGACCAGCAAGAAGTGTCCAAAATGAGAATAAATTAGCTCCACCAAATATCATATTTCCGATGAAAACAAACATAACAACAAGAGAAAGGGCCATAACAATTTCAGCATTAACTACTGGAATTTGATTGATATTTTCAAGTGCTGCTCTGCTTTTTTTCTTTAAATAATGGCCGCCAACTGCGCCAAGTGTGCCTAAAATTGTTGAACAAACCGCACTAATTACTGCAATTATTAAAGTGTTTCCAATTGCAATCATTATTTCTTCGCTTTCAAATAAAGAAACATATAAATCAAAAGAGAAACCATTCCATGTTCCAATGTAGGTTGCGTTTGTAAACGAGAATAAAATGAGAACTAAAATTGGGACATACATTAAAAGTAAAATGAGATAAACATAGCTATAAGCCAAAACTTTTTTTACCATCTTGTCTCCTCCTTCGAATCATCTTTTTCTGTAAAATTACGTGTGATTAGCATGGAAATTCCAATAATTATGAGCATAATTACTGCCATGAATGAGGAAGAATTCCATTGATTATTTGCAAATCCTAAATAAATAGAATTACCAAATAAAACAATTTTTCCTTCAGATAAAGTTTCAGGAATAACATAGCTTGACATAGTTGGCATAAATACCATTTGAGCTGCAGCTACTACCCCTGGAATCGATTGAGGAATGATTGATTTTGTGAAAACTTGCACACGGTTACAACCAAGATCAATCGCGGCTTCAATTTGTGATCTATCAAGCTTGAGCATGGTTGTATATAAAGGAAGAATTACAAATGGAAGATAGTTATATACTAGACCAATCATTGTCGCTAGATATGGGCTTGTGCCTCCATTTATTCCAAGCCACGTTAAAACATCACGAGTTGCACCAGTTCTTAAAACAAAGTTTATCCACATTGGCATAACAAATAAAAGGACAATAACATAATTTGAATTGAACTTTTTATTAGATAAGATGTAGGCGATTGGATAGCCAATTATTAAACAAATAATGGTGTTTAGCGTGGAAAAAAGTAAAGATTGCACTAAAACATTGATTTTATTTGTAGTTGTAAAAAACTCAATAAATGAATCAAATGAAAAATTTCCTGTG
>CALVRY010000093.1 GCA_944358755.1 uncultured Bacilli bacterium | reverse complement strand
TAGTCATCGAAAAAGATGTAGATGATGCCTATTTATTACTTGCAAAAGGACAAGCTGATAAATTAAGAGAACTTTATGTAAAACTTACTGGCAGAAGTGAACTTGTCAGATTCAAAACTTTAGGTTTCTGGCATTCAAGATATTATAAATATAACGAAGAAAGTGCCAAAAAGATGATTTTAGATCATGAATCACACAACATTCCTCTTGATAATATGGTCATCGATACTGATTGGCGTAAAGCTAATGATATCGGGATAGGATATGATATCGATACGACTTTATTCCCAGATATGGCAAGATTTTTCAAATTTGCTCATAAAGAAGATGTCGAAATTATGTTTAACGATCATCCTGAGCCAGTAAAAGATGCCAAAAATTGTTTTGATGAAAAAGAAGTTAAATTTAGAGAAGAAAAATTAACTTATTTACTCTCTCTTGGTCTTGATTATTGGTGGTATGACAGAAATTGGATCACTTGTTTAAAATCAATCGATAAAAATATTAATCCTGAAACAATGGGTCAATATTTATTTACAGATATCACCAAACATTACTTCCAAAAAGTCGCCAAAAACGATTTTGTCTATAAACGTGCTCTTGTGATGTCTAACGTTAACGATATCAAAAATGGATTTTATGACAAAATTTATGATAGTGCATCACATCGCTATCCATATCAATGGACTGGAGATATTCAATCTTCTTTAGATTCTCTTGGTAGAGAAGTTTATAACTTAATTAAAGGTTGTGAAAACGAAATTACTTACGTAAATAGTGATATTGGTGGGCACGTTGGAAACCCAAATAAAGAAGAATATATTCGCTGGATGCAATTTGCAACCTTCAGCCCAATATTTAGAGTTCACGCGACAAATTGCGTAATTAGATTTAGAGAACCATGGAATTATGATGAAGAAACATTGGATATTTCTAGAAAATATTTAAATATGAGATATCGTCTTATTCCGGCGCTTTATACAAAATGTTTTGACAACTATCAAAATGGCGAACCACTTTTTAAATCTTTAGAATATAACTATAAAGATGAAGAAGTTAAAGGGAATAAAGATAGTTATTTATTCTCAAATGCAATTTTAATTTCACCTTTCTCTTTACCTAAATCAACTAAAATTAAAAAATCAAATTTTGTTGGAAAAATAAAGGCAAGTTATTTTACAAATACTAAATTTGAAGGAAAACCATTTGCTATAAAAGAAATTGATAAACTTGATTTCTTTTATAAAGAAGATGAAGCGCCTGTAAATGGAATGAACGGCATCAATTGGAGCGCAACTTTCGAATTCAAACTTAAATTTAAAGAAGATGTCATTTTGATTTCAAATAGTGATGATGGCGCATCAGTTTATGTTGATGGAAAATTAATTCATGAAGATAGATCATCCCATGCTCTTTCTCCAGCAAACTTAGGTTTAATCAAAAAAGGTGAAATTCACGATATTAAAGTTGAGTATATTCAATATACTGGTGGGGCACAATTATTCCTCTCTGCAATCAAAAAAGAAGAAGCACTCAAGAAGGTTTTCTTACCACGTGAAAAGTGGGTCGATGTTTTCACGGGGTCGAAATTTGATGGGGGGACATTTGTCGAGAAATCAGATGAAAACCTTGCAGAAATGCCACTTTTTGTAAGAGAAGGCACAATTTTACCTCTCGTCAAAGAGAAGAATAGAGCCCTAAAATTAGACTATTCCAAACTTACTTTAGATTTCTATCCTTCATTTACAAATGAAGATCATCAATCTCTTTATGAAGATGATAAAGTAACTACTGCATATCAATTTGGCACTTATCGCAAAACTTACTTTGATACATATTTTGATAAAAACCAAAATGCAATCATCGTCCATATTTCTAAAGCAATTGGTGAATATAAAGACAAAATTTCAAAGAGAAATATTATTTTTAAATATAATTTAATTGAAGGATTAACTGGCGTAAAAGAAGTTTTTGTTAATGAACAAAAAGTTGATTTCAAACTTAATAAAGCAGATTCTAAACTTATGCCATTTAATTATGGCGAAAAATCTAATGTTTTCGGCACACTTTCATTTAAGTTTGAAGAAAAATTAGATGAAGAATATTTCATCAGATTCCAATTTTAATTTGAAGTCCTAATTTTAATAGTATATATTATTAACACTTATCAAGAATTGCACACAGATTAAGTGAAAAAGTGCAATAGCAACTCTCAAAAATGAGTAAGTGCTTCTTAATAGCAAGGTTCCACAAGCCTTGAGCGATGAGTAAGGGATAGAATATGACTCCCACAAGTTGTGGGAGTTTTTTGTTAGATAAATTCGGAGGTTTTTATGGAAGAGAAAATTTTATTTACTAGTGAAAGTGTTTCGGAAGGCCATCCTGATAAAGTTTGTGATCAAATTTCTGACGCAATTTTAGATGCCGTTTTAAAGGAAGATAAAGATAGTTTTGTTGCTTGTGAATGTTTTGCAACAACTGATTTTTTGTTAATTGGTGGTGAAATTACGACAAAAGCTGAAATTGACTATGAAAAAGTGGCTAGAGAAGTTATAAAAGATATTGGTTATGATAAAGATGAACTAGGTTTTAACTACAAAACAGTTAAGATTTTTAACGCAATTAAAACCCAATCACCTGACATTAGACAAGGCGTATATAATGATGATCCTTTAATGTATGGCGCTGGCGACCAAGGAATTATGTTTGGCTATGCCTCAAACGAAAGTGAAGGTTACATGCCTTTAGCAATCTGCATCGCGCATAAACTTGTTCGTATCGCAACTCAAAACAGAAAATCTGGTGCTTTTAAATGGGCACGTCCTGATATGAAAAGTGAAGTAACTATCGATTACTCAGAAAAAACACCTAAAATTAAAACAATTTTAATGAGTGTTCAACACGATCCAGATTATGATGAAGCATGTTTTAAAAACTATATAAAAGAAGAAATTATGAAAAAAGTTGCTAAATCATTTGGTTTAAATACAGATTTTGAAGTTTTAATTAATCCAACAGGAAGATTTGTTTTAGGCGGACCTGCAGGAGATACTGGTTTAACTGGTAGAAAAATTATTGTTGATACTTATGGTGGTAGTGCAAGACATGGAGGAGGAGCTTTTAGTGGAAAAGATCCTTCAAAAGTTGATAGAAGTGCAGCTTATCTTGCTAGATACATCGCTAAAAATTTAGTTGCTGCTGGTGTTGCGGATAGATTAGAAGTTCAATTATCCTATGCAATCGGAAGAGCAGAACCTCTTTCAGTCTCTGTTTCAACTTTCAAAACTTCACATTATGATGATGAGATAATCTTATCAATTATTAGAAAAGTTTTTGATTGTAGACCTGGCGCTATCATTAAAAATTTCTCTTTAAAAGAACCAACCTTCAGATATAGAGACATATCTAATTATGGACATTTTGGTAGACCAGACTTAGATTTGCCTTGGGAAAAATTAGATAAAGTTGAAGAGATTAAGTCACTTTTGAATAAATAAACCTGCAAATCTCAACTATTTTTCATAAAAAGTAAGGAAAAACAGAAAAATTTCCTTACTTTTTTAATTTCATTTTGGCTAGATTTTTGTATAATTTTTTTAGGTGATATTATGAACAAATTTATGCGAGCTGCTATAAAAGAAGCAGAAAAAGGTATTTTTAATAATGAAGGAGGACCTTTTGGAGCAGTAATTGTAAAAAATGGAAAAATTATAGCTCGAGGGCACAACCAAGTCGTGAAAAATAACGATTCAACTTGCCATGGCGAAATGATGGCTATTCGAAAAGCATGTAAAAAGTTAGGCACATTTAATTTAAACGGGTGTGAAATTTATACAACAGGTGAACCTTGTCCAATGTGTTTAGGCGCAATTTTATGGGCACGAATTGATAAAATTTATTATGGTTGCAACGTTGTTGACACAGAAATGATTGGTTTTGATGATTTAGATTTTTACAAAAGAATTGATAATAAAACAGAGTTCATGTTTGAAATTAATCGTGAAGAATGTCTCAAACTTTATGAAAAATATAAGGCACAAATTGATAAAACTTCAT
>CALVRY010000092.1 GCA_944358755.1 uncultured Bacilli bacterium | reverse complement strand
TCTTTACGATATTCTTCGACTTTCTTTTCTTCAATTGCAAGCTCTAAAAGAGCAATTGCATAGTTATTTAAAAGCGCTTCATCTCTCATCTTTATTTATCTTTCAAAGAATCAATATCCTTTACGAAATTATCAACGATGTGCTTTGTATCTTCTTTATTAATTTCTCTTTCAAGAATTTTACTAGATGCCGAAAAAGCAACATCAACAATTTCGTTTTTAAGTTCCTTCTTCGCTTTTTGCTTTTCTTCCTCTATGTTTTTCGTAGCGTTAAGCTTAATCTTGCTTGCTTCTTTATTAGCTTCATCAATAATTTTTGTGCTTTCTTCTTTAGCTTGAACTTTCGCATCATCAATTATTTTTGCAGCATTTCCTCTAACTTCTGCAAGTTTTTTCTCAGATTCATAGAGATTTTCTTTAGCTTTAGCGTTCATCTTTTGAGCTTCGTTCTTTTCAGTTTCTAAAAGCTCTTTACGTTTATCAAGATATTTTCTAACAGGTTTATAAGCAAACTTAATGACAATAATAATTAAAACAATAAGTGCTAAAAGTTGAACTAAAAAAGCCCAAATATTTGGAATAATTTTAGAAACTATATTTTCACTTAAACTGTCACCAAGTGCTGAACTATCACAACTTGTTAATAAGAAAAGGACAGGAAAAATAGATAAATATTTTAGATATTTTCCCTTTTTGTTCATAAATTAACCTACGATAAATAACATTAATAAAGCAATTAAAAGCGAATAGATAGCGGTAGTTTCGGTAAGAGCACAACCTAAAATCATACCTGTTCTTAATTTTGAATACATTTCAGGATTTCTGCCCATAGCTTCCATTGTTTTACCACAACAATATCCTTCGCCAATACCACTTGCTCCAAGACCAAATGACATTAAACCAATGCCAATATAGACCATACCATTAGCATCAGCTAGTACATTTAGCAAATTCATTAATATATCCATTAGTTTCTCCTCCTAATTTCTAACCATTTCAAGTTTTACTTCTTCTGGTGCTTCATTTTGTTCATTTAAAATGAAGATCATCGTAAGTAATATAAAGACTGTAGTTTGTACAAACCCAGAGAACAAATCAAAATAAACATGTAAGATTGGTGTTATAAATGGAGCAATAAATATACCCGCTGGACCTGATGCGCCACTTACAACAGCCCCTGTTGCGTTTGCCCAATAATTGCCCATAAATAAACTTCCAAATATCGAATTAGAAATATTTTCAAGACCAAAATATACGATAGACATGATACAAAAACCACTCATTGCATTACCAAACATACGGAGTGTCATTGATAAAAGTGGCGCCCACATTGTAAGTAAGTTAATTGGTAAAAATACTGGAATTGGGTCAATGTAACGTTTAAAATATCCCCATTTATTTTCTTTAGCTGCTGTAAAGTGAATCAAAAAGAAAGTAACAAGCGCTAAAGATAAAGGCACACCAAGATAGGTGATTGGAGAAGGAAGCCCAGTAAGTCCGATTGTAAAAACAAGGAAAATATACATCGCAAGAGTGAGCATGAGTCCGCCATAATTACGGTTTCTACTGCCCATTGTGTTTAAAACTAGGTTATCAATAAATTCAACAAACCAACTTACAACTAAAACAAAACCTTTTGGCGTTTCAAGTGGATTTTCATATGCTTTTTTGAATTTAAAATAAATGACAAACGAAAGAATTGCGATGAAGACCATCACACAAAGAGAAATAAAGATTTCTGGCACAAAAAATGCGTCAAAATCAAATCGCCAAAAGACTGAATAATCCATAAATTATTCGACGTAAGCACTCCTTAAATAAAATAAAGCAATATCGATAATCATAGGCACGCCAGCGATTAAAATTAAAGCGTAAACCCATCTATCAATTTCACCTTCAACTGGTGTGAAATGAACAAAAAGGAAACAACATAAAACTCCAATTGCCATAATTGCAAAGCGAACAAAGTTTCCACCCATTGTTGCAACTAGCATTGTATTTTTATTTTCAGGGGTTACTTCGACTTTCTTTTTAGCGTTTAATAAAATCATCACTAAATAAACAAGTCCGCATGTAAAAGAAATTGCTGTGATAACAAGAGGATAATATCCATATTTTTCGTTAACAAAACCAATGCAAGATAATCCTAAAGCAATAATGAATATCACAATGTATGTAATAATTGTTGATTTGTTTGTTTTACAGATTTTCAATTTTATTCACCAACTTTCTTTTTAATAATTTGTCCATGCTCATCAAGAGATTGCACGACTAATCTATTATAAGGTATCTCAATATTTTGTTTATTAAATTCTATAAGAATTTTTTCATTTAATTTGAAAAGAATGTCCCAATAAAGAGTATTAGGCACATAGCATCTTAAAGATAAATTAATATCGCTTGATTCAAAAGCTGTAACGTAACATACAGGTTTTGGATCAGCTAGGATTCTATTATCATTTTCAGCGATTTCAATGAGAACTTTTTTAGCTTTATTTAAATCGGTTGAATAATCAACACCAACATCAAGAGCAATTCTTCTAAGTGGATTTCTGGTGTAATTATATAAAATCGAACTTGTGATTGTTTTGTTTGGAATTGTAACGATTTGTTTATTAACTGTTTCAATGGTTGTAGCTAAAAATCTAACATCAAGAACCGTTCCTTCAACTGTTGATTCACCAATTTTTATGTATTCACCAGCTAAAAATGGTTTTGAACTTAAAATGATGATTCCACTCGCAAAATTAGAAATAACATCTTGTAAAGAAAGACCAATTGCTAAGATTGCGCTAGAGAAAATTTGAGTGAGTCCACTCATTTCGACTCTTAAAATAAGTAAAAATATAACAATTACAGCAAAATAAAGGATAATTCTAACAGTTGAAACAATAAAACCTTTAACGGCACGATCTTTTGATTGAGTGTTGTTTAATTTAAATGCGTGTTTTAACGCTTTGATAATTAATTTGGTGATAATAATGCCAAGAATTAAAAATATAACACCAAAAATAAAATTTGCGATATATGGTATTTCTGTTTCGCTTCCGACCCAAAATTTAACAATTTGGTCCCGTGCATTTTGAAAAACAGATCCTACATCTGACCAAAATTTGTCCCAGCCACTTAAGCTAGTATTCGTCGTAGAAGCATCGGTTAAATACATATGTAAAATTATACCACAAGGAAAATTGTTCTAAAGAACAATCTGATGTGATTTTTATTTGTGTCTCTTTTTAAATTAATTTGTGTATATTTTTTCTTCTTTATTTAATGTTTTAAAAGTTATTTCTGTATGGAATTAAATATTCAAAAAACGGATTCGTTTAGGTAACCTCATTTTAATTATTAGATAAAAGGGAATTTCAGGGACATTTTCAGGGACATTTCAAGGACATTTATCTGGTCATTTATCCAATAAAATCTTCATATATTTAAAAAGTCCTTGAATAAATTTAAAAAAGTATATGTTTTTTGAAAAAACTCCGAGAATTTATATAAATTTCCTGGAAATTTAATAAAATTTTCAAGAAAAAATATCAAATTTGCGTGGTTTTTGCAAATAGTAAGGCTTTTGATCAATATTATTTCACAATTTTCGCTGTCTTATTTTCTAGATATTTTAGCAATTCTTCATCTTCGATCAACTCAGAAAGTTTGTTGTAAACCAATTTGTGATAATCATTAAGCCACTCAACCTCTTCTTTTGTTAATAAATTAAAATCAAGACATCTTGTTTCGATAGGAACATAGGTAATCGTTTCAAATTTGTAAAATTCCCCATCACTTGTTTTAAAAGCAGGTACACAAAGTAAATTGTTTTCAATTCTTATTCCAAATTTATTTTCTTTATATACACCTGGTTCAATTGTTGTAATCATTCCTGGTTTAATAGGATCTTGGTCATCTCTTTCTGGAACTTTTTTATATCTAAATCCATTTGGACCCTCATGGACATTTAAAATATAGCCAACCCCATGCCCTGTGCCGCATTTATAGTCCATTCCTTCATTCCACATAAATTGGCGAGCTAAAATATCAATAGTCTGGCCACTAGACCCATCCAAAAATATCGCTTTTGAAACATGAATCAATGATTTTAAGGTCAATGTGTAATCATGAATATATTCTTTTGTAGGTTT
>CALVRY010000091.1 GCA_944358755.1 uncultured Bacilli bacterium | reverse complement strand
ATTGTTTACGTTGTTATTGGAACAATATTAAGTTTTGGTTTCTTATATCCTTGTTATTACATTATATTTGGAATTCAAAAATTAATTGAAGTTTCAATGCCTCTTATCCCAGAATTAATGTCGATCATTATTTCAGTTATCATGGGTATGGTTCTTACTATGCCAATTAGTAGCGTTGCAGTTTGTATTGCAATTGATATTGGTAGTTACCCACTAGCAGCTGGTGCTGCTTTAATTGGTTGCACCGCTCAAATGATTGGCTTTGCTGCAATGTCGTTTAGAGCTAAAAATAGTATTGGTAAATCAATTGGCGTTGGAATTGGCACAAGTATGCTTTATTGGCCAAATATCATTAAAAAACCTATTATTTGGCTCCCAACAATTCTTGCTAGTTTCATTTTAGGACCAATTGGTGTTTGCTTATTAAACACAATGGGAACAAGCGCTGGGGCAGGAATGGGTTCTTGTGGACTTGTTGGACAACTTTCTTCAATGGAAGTTATGGGATATACAAACTATGAAACCTACGTTTCAATCTTTGTTATTCAAATCTTTGGTAGTATCGTATTAACTTTATTTTTTGATTACATCTTGAAAGATGTTTTAAAACTTTACACCAACGAAGATTTAAAATTGGCATAAATATACTAAAAGAAAAGTTCTTCACTCTTGAAATAATGTAGATAATCATTAATTGATGGATTGTCGTAAGCATTAAATTTTCTACGATATATTTCAGCAACCAGTCCAATTGTTACTTCTTTAAAATCGGCCACATCATAGATTGAATTTAAACTTGTTTTTCTTAATGTTTTAAATCCATCTTCCCCTATAAATTGATAAATTGCTTCTTTATCTATCTCTTTTTCGTATTCATCATCTTCTACACTAATCTTTTCATTGCTTAAATCTTTATTAAATATATGGAGACATTCATGCATTAAAGATAGAGATAGATTTTCTGTTAGTTTAAATAAATCGCTAATAAAAATATAAATATGATTTTCTTCATCGATATAACTAACTGCCTTAATTCTAGAATTAGGTATGTTCCTTCTTATGAAGAAATTAATTCCACATTTATTAGCAAACATCTTAAAGTTTTCAATTAATAAGCCAACATCACTTGTGTTTAAAAGTTCACGTAAATCTTTAAATGAGTCATAGAAGATTTCTTCTTTAAAATCCAATACTTCATTTTCACTCTTATAATCATATAATGCAGAATTAATCCAAATTTCACTTATTTTATTATCGCTATTTTTAGCTTTTGAAAAATAAGCATAATTAGAAAATTTTGATGAAATAATTAAATTTTGCAAGTTTTTTAATCCAAAAATAGCTTTTGCTTTTTCTAATTTTTCAATTTTTGAATCTTCATCATATAACCAATCAAGTTTAAATAATTTAATGACATTGTTAATATTTTTAAGTTCATTTTCTCTTTTAAAGCGTTCAAGTGAATCCCAATAATTTCTTTCATATTTATAAAGAAGATCAGTATCAAAATCTGGCCACAATTTTTTTATGCCTTCTACTAAATCAAAAGTAAGTTTGCTTTCTCCTTTTAAAAAGCGATAAACCGATCTTTCCGATAAGTTTGATGCTTTTGCTAAATCACTAATGCTTACATTTTCACTATTCATGAATTCCTTAATAAATTCACCTGTTGAATAATTAATCATACTTTATCGCCTCCTTAATGGTAATCTACAATGTCATAAATCTCGACTGAATCTATCTTTTTAAGATCTTCTTCGCCCTTTAAATCTTTAATAATCATTCGATAGTTTCTATTTAAATCTAATGAATATAAACCCGCATAATCTCCACTTAGTTTGTGCCTTCTAAATGGTGGACAATGAGATATTTCAGATAAATTCTCAACCATTTTCAAAACATCAAGAAGAATAATCACACTTTTATAAACCTTAGCAAAATTCTTCTTGATTAAAACATTTGAACCGAGTTTCTTTTCCAATTTGTTAGAATATTTTACCTGCATATCAATATTGTATATTTTTGACATAATTTGTCAAACATATTTTAATTAGAATGTTAAGAATTTTTGTACTAAAATTAAACCATGAAATTTATAGCCGTTTTAAAAACAAAATTTGCTGAATCAGAAGCACTTCCTTACATTCGAAAATTCACTAACATGATTCCATATTTTGAAGTTACTAATTTTGAATATTTTAAAAGAATGAACTTCGTTTTAGATGAAAATTATTTTTATGAATTCCGTGAAAACTCAACTAATAATTGTGAAAAATTAATTAAGATTTGCGAGGAATTTAAAGGAAATGTAGTTATAAAAGGAGTAGAAAATATTGAAAGTTTTATTGAAAAAGTATTACTTTTTGATAAAAATTCTAGTAAAAATTTTGGGATAAAAATTAAAATCAGCAATGCTTTAAAATTCGTGAAAAGCTGTGAAAAATTATCTTTTATTCACCTCAAATATCTTTTTGCTGATTGTGGAGGCAGTTCATTTAAAGCTACCCGTTTCATTTTAGATAAACTAGCTAACATTAAAACAAACTTTAACATTTACATTTTAAGTAAAGATCGAATCAGCTCAAATAACAATGAATTCATCACTTCACCACACTCATTTTTAGATTTTTCATACATCAAAAATTTAAAAAATAGTCCTTTAAATAAGTTTTCAGGATATGGAAATTATTTATCAATGAAAGATGAACTCACTGAACCTGAAAAAGAATATATTTCTCCTCTTAAAAATACAGTTGCTTATCTTCTTTTAGTTAATTTAATTAGAAACGAAGTCGATATTTTCGCTAACGATGAAACACATGGAAAATTTAATCTTGCATATAACGCATTATATAACGATTTTAATGGTGCCTATAAAGAAAAAATACTGGATATCTTAAGTCAATATCCAGTATCAAATGCCTATTTTAAATCAATAACCCTGCAAAAACCTTATATAAAACGAGTTTTTGCTCTTCAGATTATCTTTTACGCAGAAAATATAAATAAGCTTTTAAGTAATTAATTCTTGTTCTCTTCAACTTTTTCTCTAACGAACTTATCAAAAGTGAATACTTCTTCAAGTGTTAAGAATTTTGCCATGACGAAGGTATCTCCCATGTCATCACGCAAAACTTTTGGATAAGTTCCATAATAACAAACGTTATTATGATATCTAGTTAAAATTTCGTCTAATGGATGGACATATCTATACTTATTTCTTCTACTACAAGCACAAGCAAAATATTTTGTATAAGTCATGTCTTCTCTATTTTCATTATATGCAATACTATCTGCAAAAATTTCATAGCAGTTAGTAGAGTTAGCATAGTTAATTAAATCTGGTGTATAAGCGCCAGCTGGTCTCATATTTGCTTCAAGAGGAACAATAGTGCCTTTTTTACCAAGATATTTGTGATCACTATTTAAAACAAACCATTCAAGATGGAAGAATCTATTTCTAACATCAAATGATTTAATAGCTCTTTTACCCATATCAAGCAAAACATCATCAACTTTTGGCACACAATAATACATATCATCAAGTTCATTTTCGACAATTGTTGAATTATCGACTTCAAATACGTTTGATGTAGCAAAAATTACATTAGCTTCGCTATCACTAATTCCATCAAAAGAGATAATTTTTCCATCAACATATTCTTCCATGATATATGTTTTGCTTGGATCTTTTTTCTCAAACCGAGCTTTTAATTCTTCATCACTTTTAATTTTGTGAGTGTCTTGAGCGCCAACTCCATTATCTGGTTTAACAAAAACCGGATAATCAACTTCTTTTACAAATTTTTCTGCATTTTCTAAAGTATCAACAAGAATATAACGAGCACATTTTAAACCAGCTTGCTCGTAATATTTCTTTTGTAGTGATTTTAATTTATATTTTTCAATGTCATTTAGTGTAGGTCCAGTAGTGATTCCAAAATCACTTCTTAAACGAGCGTCTTTTTCAAGCCAATATTCATTATTACTTTCTAAATAATCAATTTTCCCATATTTATCTTGGAAATATTGAACCGCTCTTTTTTCGTTTTCATAATCTTCCATATTGGTGCAGCAATAATATTCATCAAGAGCGAAACGACACTCTTCACTTAATTCATTATATGGTGCATCCCCTATACCTAGAACTCTAAATCCTCTATTTTTTAAAGCTAAGCAGAATCTCCAATAACTTGATGGAAAATGTGGAGATATAAAAACAAAATTCTTCATGATTCCCGACCCTCACTTATTTATTTTACTTTAATATTTTCAATCTGTTAATTGCTTTTTTTTTTTTAATTGAGGCATTATAGTAGG
>CALVRY010000090.1 GCA_944358755.1 uncultured Bacilli bacterium | reverse complement strand
ATAGTTATTTTAAATTCGAACCACTTAAGTGGCGTATATTGTCGAAAGATTCAAATTATTACACTTTAATAACTGACAATATAATAGATGCTAAGCAACGGAATAATAGTTTTTATGTAATTCATGAATCTACTGGAATCGGAGTAAGTCGTACTTACAATATTAGTTCTGATTATGGATTGTCGAATATCAGAATATGGCTAAATAATGCTTTTTATAATGTGGCTTTTTCTGACGAGGAGAAAATTAAGATAATTGACACAACTGTTGAAAATAATATTCATTCGATTTTTGAAGCAACGAAAGAATTTTCTAATGAATATGTGACTGATAAAATCTATTTATTAAGCGAAAAAGAGCTCAAAGAAGAACCGTTTTCAGATGGTAGTTATCGGGAAGAACATCCTTATCCTTCGCGAATAGCAAACACAACTGATTTAGCTAGATTCAAAGGAATAGAGTTAGGTTTTTGGAACGAAATTAATTATGGGGATGCTAATTGGTGGACTAGAACTGCACTGGACGACCAAAATATAATGTATAGTACGTTTTCTGGCTATATTTCTAACGGAAGTATATCAGAGATTTTAGGAGTTCGACCATGTATTCGTATTAAGATTTAATTATTTGTGGTGATAAGGCAAATACCTTGCTGGGGCTATTACGGCTAATTAAAGTATTATATTAATTTTAAAAGATGTTATTAAATTAATACCATAATACTGATAATTAAAAAATTGACTATTTTAGATAGTTTTTATAACAAATATTAAATTTGAATAAAATTAATACTTTTATTGATTATATTTTAAGAAATTACGAAAGGTTAATATTATGAAAAGAAAGAAAATATTATTTGTGATGTCTCTAACTATCTTGCTAACAGGATGTGGAACTTCAAATCAAAATAACAATGATGCAGTACAAATGAATGGTAAAGATGGCGTTGGTATAGAATCCATAACTTTTACTTCTAGCGAAGGCAATACAGATATTTACACAATCACTTTAACGGATGGTTCTACATCAATATTCAAAGTAACAAACGGTAAAGATGGTGAATGTGGACATGATGGAGAAAAAGGTGATACAGGAAATGGTATTGAGAAGATCGAATTAACTAATTCAGACGGAAATACTGACACTTATACTATCTTTTTTACTAATGGTGCGATTTCTACTTTTACTGTTAAAAATGGTGTTGATGGCTATCAAGGTGTAAAGGGCGAAAGTGGAGAAAATGGAGAAAATGGTAAATCAGCTTTTGAACTGTTTAAGGAGTATCATCCTGAATACACTGGAAGTGAAGAAGACTGGATTAATGATATAGCTAGCGGAAAATTTGATATGGTTAGTGTTTCTTTCGATACAAATGGTGGTGAAATTGATGGCACTAGTGAATTGCAAATTACTAGAGGAACTTCTATTGGAGAAAATCTTCCAGTTCCTACAAAGGAAGGAAAAGAATTTATGGGTTGGTTTACTGGATGGACGGCAAACGACATTCAAATTACTAAAAATACACCAATTTATTCGGACTTAACGCTTATTGCAAAACGGGATAGCTACGATATTAATTTTCTTGGTAATAAGAACGAAATCTTATATTCAGCGCAAGTTAATCACGGGAACAAACTTGTTGAGCCTAATGATATTCCTGATGTTCCGAACGATATATTTTTTTTCGATAAGCGGAATTTTGATTTCAATCGTTCGATTTATTCAGATATAGATATTAAATCTTTGCGGTATCCAAATGATGAATTCATAATTTCTTTTGGTTCTTATCCTCAGTCGGTCGTGAGTGATGAGATCCTTAAAAAACATCTTTCTTTATTAGAAAACGGAAATCACGATGGTTCGGTTCTGGAATACGACTCAAATTTAGATGGAGTAAATGAAAAATACTTATGTAAAAGAGTGACTAATAAGTTTACTGCTGATGATGGTAGCAAAATTAATTATGGTATAAATTATTTTAAATTTGAACCGATTTATTGGAGAATTTTATCTAAGGAAGAGAATCGTTATACTTTGTTTTCTATAAATATTTTAGATTCACAAGAATGGAATTCGTATGAAAATTATACTTATGTTGATAGGGAAGAAGTCCGTAGTAATTACGAAAAGGCCACAATCAGAAATTTTCTAAATAAATATTTTTATGACTTGGCTTTTTCAGAAGAAGAAAAAAGCAAAATAATTAAAACAACTAATGAAAACGGACTTAATTCTGTCCTTAATAAAGATAATAAATATGTTTGCAAAAATACCAATGATAAAATTTATTTATTAAGCGAAAAAGAACTCACTGAGAAACCATTTTGCTCTTTAAATGGTTTGCGTCGATCCTCTGATGAAGTTTATGATTTTGAATTGGATGCTCTTGCAAGTGATTTAGCCAAAGCCTCATCTGATTATGTTGATGATAACGGAAGGATGTACTGGTGGACAAGATCACCACAAGGTTACGATTCAAGTAGTGTATGGGCTGTTTTTCAAGGTGAGTTAGGTCATTCTTGTTTTTGTAATTATGACTATGGAGTACGTCCTGCTTTAAAAATTACTTTTAACTAGGGCCTTGATGATTAATTAAAATCAGTAACATATAATTTAACTTTGATATCCTTTATTTGAAAGGAACATAATAATAGCAATTAATTATTGTTGGAATAAGATGTATCATACACAATCGTTATTGTGTTATTTTAAAGTTATAAAAATAAAACCTTCGATATATTTTCGTTTTTTGTTATTGCTGAATGACTGAAAATAATAGAAATAATTTTATGTTCATTTTTTCAAACCACTAGCAAATATTTATAATAGTGTGATAATTATATTTGCTGGTGGTTTTTATTATGAAAAAGAAGTTATTACTTTTATTTAGTTTATCTTTTTTATTATTAGGAGTGGGTGCGTGTGGAGAAGATAATCCAACACATGATGATCCTAATAATTCAATTGTTAATGCAATTTCTATTGAGGCAGACGAAGCTGAAATCCATTTAACTGGTTTTGAAGAGTACCAAGTTAAATATGAGGTCACACCAAGTAATGCAACAAATAAAGATGTTACTTTTGAACTTTCTAATGACAGAATTTGTACTGTTGATGATAATGGTGTGTTAAAAGGAAAAAATGTAAGTGGAAGTTGTATTCTTACAATAAGACTGAAAGATAATCCTATTGTTTCAGATACAATAAAAATAGTAACAGCTAGCATAGTTAGCGTTGAAAATATTACTTGTACAGTCGACACTTTTAACTTTTTATATGCTGGTCAAGAAATTAATTTTTCATATTCAGTTACACCAACAAATGCTAACAATAAAGAAGTAGAAATTTCGGTTGAAGACATAAATGTTGCAGAGCTTAATGAAAGAAAAACTGCTCTAATTGCTAAAAATCCCGGCAGAACTAACCTTATTTTAAGGAGTTTAGATGAAAGCTCAAATGTCGAAATTAAAATTCCAGTAATTTTTGACACTTCAAATTTTGAAACTTTAGTAAAAGATGAAGAACTAAATCCTACAAAAAATTTTACCTACCAAGATATAGGAAAAACTAATGGTGATCACTATTTAGATTCAACAAGTACAGCAGAAGATCCAACTAAAGTTCTTGTTATTCCTATTGAATTTAGCGATATTACTTTTGATGAAATCTATGGCGCAGAAAATGGTGAAGAAACCATTAAGAGTGAATTAGGTATTGCTTATAATGGAGATATTGAATTAACAAATTATCGGGAGAGTGTTTCTTCATATTTTGAAAAATCATCATATGGCAATTTACATTTAGATTTTGATATAGCAGATGTTTATCAATCAGGTTTAAATGCAAGCGATATATCAAAAGATGAATATGAAAGTTTATTTGAAATCTTAGAACTTGTTTATAACGCTTATGAAGGCACAAAAGAAGTAAGTCCAGAGACAGATTATACAATCTATGATCGCGATAAAGATGGTTTCATTGATTCAGTTTGGTTTATTTTTAGTGCCCCTAATTATGGAAATGTAACTCCATGGGATCCATTATATAATAAAAATTTCTGGGCGTTTGTAACAAATTACAACTTTGGCGATGCAAATTTAGTTTCCCCTACTTTAAATCAATTTGGATGGGCGAGTTATGATTTTATGTATGAAAAAGGCAACAATCAGATTGATACTCATACCTATATTCATGAAACAGGTCACCTTTTTGGTTTAAATGACTATTACAATTATTCAATGCAAAATTCACCACTTGGCTGTTATGATATGCAAGATATGAATGTTGGAGATCATAATGCATGGACAAAAGCTGCACTTGGCTGGGCGACACCAATAAT
>CALVRY010000089.1 GCA_944358755.1 uncultured Bacilli bacterium | reverse complement strand
TTGGATATATTTTCTATGCTTTCTTTGTAAATGGAGTTTATATGTACGTTGAAAGTGAGCCAGAACTATTTGTTTCATCTAATGGAGCGTGGATTAATTTAACTGAGGGCATCGACCCAAAATCTGTAAAAGAATATATTATTAATAATTCAAATTACGTTTACTCTTGTTTAACTAAAGAAGATGCTGAAACAAGAATTAATGGATATATGTCTTCAATTGGCACAATGACAAACACTGTTAAAGCTTTTGCAATTTTGCTTGCTATCGTCGTTTTAATTAATTTATCAATTTTAAATTACAATGAAAGATTAAGAGAACTTGCTACATTAAAAGTTTTGGGCTTTTCAAGAACAAGAATTGTTATGTCGCTTCTTATTGAAATGTTGATTTTAACAATTGTTGGAGCAGGGCTTGGGCTTTTGATTGGCCTTCCATTTGAGTATATGGTTTTAAGTGTTAATGAAACTAGCTTAGTAAGTTGGTTATATCTTGTTTTCCCTCAAAGTTATGTAATCTCATTCTTTATCTCTTTATTAACGGCACTTGTTGTTAATCTCTTTATGTATATTAAAGTTAATGGAATTTCAATGAGTGAATCTTTAAAGAGTGTTGATGAATAATATTTACTAAGTTAAATAATTTTTCACATAATTTTTTAAAAACACTGCAAAACCCCAATATTTTTATGTTAGAAAAAATAAAACAATAATAAAAGTGCGGCTTATGCCGCACCTTTGAAGGGGTTATATCCTCTTACGAGGAACTGTTTTTTTGAGGGTATTAAAGGGGGGAGTATACCCTCAACTATATAAACAAGTTATATTTAGATCTTGTTTATAAGTAAGTTAAGGCGATTACGGTGAATATATATCTCTATATATTCTTCAGGATTTCTTTTTATACTATTAATACAAGTAACTTTAATATTTGTTGGAAAAATTTTTAAATTTTTTAATTATGTTAATTTTCTTCAATTGTGCCATCGTCAGTAAAAGTATAATCGTAAGAAGTTGTGCTCTCTTGATTGTCTTCTTCTGAATATTCACATCCGTAGTTGAGATTGCCAAAGTTAGAAATCTTAAAAATAAATCTTTTATTAAATTTATGTAAATCTAGGGTGAATTTATTGTAATTGTCATGGAATTCAAATAGACAAGTAAATATTGGCTCTTCACTAATATCTAAAGAATATTGAATTGATTTATCAACTTTTTCCTCAAGTGAGAAAAGATAATCTTTATGCTTTTCACTTAATGGTTTGAAATTAAGTTTTAAGTAACAATCTTTATTTCTTTCATTTCCAAGGATATCAAGGTGATAAGTTGGAGTTTTAGTTTGTGCCTCATTGTTAATAACCAGCGCTTTAATTTTATAATCGTTTTCTTTTTTGAGAAATAAATCATAATTTTTTGAAAGAAATTCATCGCGTATATTTTCTTTAACATTAAACGTTTCGTTGTCGACATTGTTTTTTTCTTCTCGGAAAGAATAATCTAAATGATTTTTGTTTGTATATGTATAATTTAAAAAAGCAATCGGTGGAAGTGTCTCTTTTTGGATATTACCTGGTAGAACATTTATATTTTCTATATCAGGCGATTTCAAAAGTAGGTCGCTTGCACCAAGGCAACTTAAAACATGGGAAGCAAAACTACGATTGCTAACGCTATCTTCAATCGATTCAACATAGTTAAATTGTGGAATTAAAGCAACACAAAAAACACCACCAGCAAGAGCTAAACTTACTGAACTAATTAGAAGTCCTTGTGCGAAAGTAAATTTTTGTCTCTTGCTTATGAATGAGATGTTACTTTTTTCAAGGATTTCTTTTGAAGTGAGGTCAATGTTTTCTTGCCCAAAAGCTTTTTTGATTTCTTCTTCTAGATTTGTCATTCTTTTAGAGCCTCTCTAACTTTTTTTAACCCTTCATTGTATTGCCATCTAATTGTATTCTCATTTTTATCTAATCTTTCAGCAATTTCTTTATAATCTAGTCCGTTTATAAGATGAAGTACGATTACATTGAACATGTCTTCATTCAAAACTTTTTTCATAACTTCAAGAATGTCGTTACTTTCTTCGTATTTTTCATGAACTCCATTATTTTCAATTAAAGTTTCACCATCAGAAGTGTAACGTTTGTTTTTCTCGATGTAATTTAATGAAAGATTACGAGAAATAGTGTATAGATAGCCAAGGATTGATCTGTCTGAAGTAATATCTTTTATCCCGTTTAAAAATCTTATATAAGTGTCGCTTAGAAGATCTTCAGCGACCTCTTTGTTTTTCACATAGGAATAGATATTAGCAAAAATTTTATTTTTGGTATCGTTATAAATTGCGTCAAAAGCACGCGTATCACCATCAATAAATTTCTGACAAAGTTTAAACAGTTCTATATCCTTCATATATTAATACAATTGTATAACAAAAATGTTTGATACAATATGAAATAGTTTAAGGCTTGTTTAGATTTTGTCAAATAAAAAGAGAAAGACGAATCTTTCCCCATTTATCGAAAATAATTAGAATTTTTTATTTATTTCTTGCTTCCCGTTTCTTTCTTTGAGCATCATTTAAAATTCTTTTTCTCATTCTGAAGAAATTAGGAGTGACTTCAACAAGTTCGTCGCTATTAATATAGTCTAAGCAAGCTTCAAGAGTCATCTTTCTTGGTGATTTTAAGACAACTGTTTGATCTTTATTTGCACTACGTTGATTGGTTAAGTTTTTAGTTTGACAAACATTAACGCTTAAATCAGTATCGTATTTATTTTCACCAACAATCATGCCTTCATAAATTTGCTCACCAGGATAAATGAACATGACACCACGTTCTTCAACGTGTTGAAGAGCATAAGGGGTTGATTGACCTGTTTCGGTTGCGACCAAAACACCAATTTGTCTTTCGCCGATTTTGCCGTTAGCAATCGGTCTATATTCTTTAAATGTATGGGCGATAATTCCATAACCTTTAGTAAGAGTTAAGAAATTAGTGACAAATCCAATTAAACCTCTTGATGGGATAACATAATTAATTTTTGTATTTACATCACCAGCATCCATGTCAATTAGTTCAGCATCTCTTGAACCTAAACTGGTCATTACATCGCCAACATAATCATTTGGAACTTCAACACTTAAATCTTCATATGGTTCGCATTTTGCACCATTAATTTCTTTAACAATAACTTGAGGACGCGAAACTTCAAGTTCAAAGCCCTCTCTTCTCATGTTTTCAATTAAGATACCAAGGTGAAGTTCGCCTCTTCCGGAAACAATCCATGTTTCGGAGTTTTGAACTCTACTAACTTTTAAAGAAACATCTCTTTGCGCCTCTTTAAAAAGTCTATCTTCTATTTGACGAGCGGTTAAAAGTTTTCCGTCTTTTCCGCTAAATGGAGATGAATTCGTGCCAAAAGTCATTTGTAAGGTTGGTTCATCAATATGAAGTGGTGGTAAAGCTTCAACTGAGCTTGAATCGCAAATAGTTTCACCAACATTAATATCTGGTAAACCTGCTATTGCAACAATTTCCCCTGCAGAAGCTTCTTCAATTTCGATTTTTTTCAGGCCATAGTAACCGATAAGTTTTAAAATTTTAAAGGCTTTAGTTGTTCCATCAAGTCTAGCACATGTTACGGTTTGACCAACTTTAATTGTTCCTCTTTGAATTCTTCCAATTCCCATTCTTCCTACATAATCGTTGTAATCAAGAAGGGCACATTGAAGTTGAAGTGGCCCTTCGCTTTGAACTTGTGGTTCAGGAATTTCATCGACAATTAAGTCAAAAATAGGATCCATACCTGGCTTTTGACTGCTTGGAGAAGGATCTAATGAACTTGTACCATTTAAAGCACTTGTGTAAGCGACTTTGAAATCTAAAAATTCATCAGGCGCACCTAATTCAATAAAGAGATTTAAAACTTCGTCTACAGCTTTTTGAGGATTAGCATTTGGTCTATCAATTTTATTGATAACAACAACTGGCTTTACGTGAGCTTCAATTGCTTTTTTTAGAACAAATCTTGTTTGAGGCATTGTTCCTTCGAAAGCGTCAACCAAAAGAAGACATCCGTCAACCATGTGCATAATTCTTTCAACTTCGCCTCCAAAATCAGCATGCCCAGGTGTATCAAGAATATTAATTTTAAAATCTTTATATTTTATAGAAGTAGTTTTAGCAAGGATTGTAATTCCTCTTTCTCTTTCGATTGCGTTAGAATCCATTGCTCTATCTTCTAATTTTTCGTTCTCTCTAAAGGTACCAGAACATTTCAACAATTGATTAACTAATGTAGTTTTACCATGGTCAACGTGTGCAATAATTGCAACATTTCTCATCTTCATAATAATTGACCTCC